>NZ_JBMNDS010000011.1:64027-167900 GCF_052543295.1 Streptomyces sp. SAS_270 | reverse complement strand
GCGGCACGCGGCGGGGCCACGGCCCTTCAGGTGCGCCCGGAGGACCCGGAGGCCTTCGGCCGTGACGCCTCGGGCGCCCCGGTCCTCGTACGCGCGAATGTGACGTCCCTGCTCTGCGTGCCGCTGGCCGTCCCGTCCGGCCCCGTCCGGGGGGTGCTCACCCTGTTCCGGAGCGGGGCCCGGCCGGCGTTCGCGATGGCCGAGGCGCAGGCGATGGACATGATGTCCCGGCACATCGCGCTGGCGATGGCGCGCACCGGGTGAGCGGCCTACGCCGCGTCGCGCATGACCTGTTCGCGCAGCCGGTTGCAGCAGCGGCTGATCAGGCGTGAGACGTGCATCTGGGAGATGCCGAGCTCCTCGGCGATGCTGCTCTGCGTCATGTCGCCGAAGAAGCGCATGTAAAGGATGTCGCGCTCGCGTTCGGGCAGGTCGCGCAGCTTCGGCTTGACGGCTTCGCGGTCGATGACGGTGTCGAGGGCCGGGTCGGGTGAGCCCAGCGCGTCGCTGAGCGAGTACCCGTCCTCGCTGCCCGGGAGTTCGGCGTCGAGCGACAGCGCGGTGAAGCTCTCCAGGGCCTCAAGGCCCACCTTCACGTCCTCCTCGCTCATGTTGGCGTGCTTGGCGATCTCGGCGACGGTGGGCCTGCGTCCGGACACGGTCTGGGAGAGGTCCTGGGCCGCGAACCGCACGCGGTTGCGCAGGTCCTGGACCCGGCGCGGTACGTGCAGGGTCCACATGTGGTCGCGGAAGTGGCGTTTGATCTCACCGGTCACGGTGGGTACGGCGTAGCTCTCGAAGGCGTTGCCGCGCTCGGGGTCGTAGCGGTCGACGGCCTTGACCAGGCCGAGGGCCGCGACCTGGCGCAGGTCGTCGAAGCTCTCCCCGCGGCTGCGGAAGCGGCCTGCGAGTCGTTCGGACATGGGCAGCCAGGCCTCGACGATCTGCTCGCGGAGCGTGTCGCGCTGCTGTCCCGGAGGCAGCTTGGCGAGTTGGCGGAAGGCCTCGGCCGTGTCGGGGGCGTCGTCGTGCGGGTGGTGCCTCGCGGTTGTGTGCGTGCGCATGATGCGTCGCAACTCCCTGTGTCGGTGCCTTGAGTGGGACAGTCACCGTGGGAGCAGACGGGTGCACAGGATCCGCACACCCGTGGCGACGGTTCGCCGTTCCCACGGACGTGCCTCCTGTCCGAAGCACTGACATGCGCCTGCCCCGGTCCCCTCGGGGCAAACACGGGGGATGTTTTCCCGGCGCGGGGAGGGTGACTCGGCAAGGTGCTGCCGATTCGCCCAGCCCTGCGGAGGTCTCCATGAGCACCAAGGTCGCCGACCATGTCCTGCACCGCCTGAGCGAATGGGGTGTGGAGCAGGTCTTCGGCTATCCGGGTGACGGCATCAACGGGCTCCTCGCGGCCTGGGGGCGGGCCGAGGACCGGCCGCGTTTCGTCCAGTCGCGGCACGAGGAGATGTCGGCGTTCGAGGCGGTCGGCTACGCCAAGTTCGGTGGCGGCCTCGGCGTGTGCGTGGCGACGTCGGGGCCGGGGGCGATCCACCTCCTCAACGGCCTGTACGACGCGAAACTGGACCATGTGCCGGTCCTCGCGATCGTGGGCCAGACGCACCGCACCGCGATGGGCGGCTCGTACCAGCAGGAGGTGGACCTGCACACCTTGTTCAAGGACGTCGCCTCGGACTTCGTGGAGACGGTGACCGTTCCCGAGCAGCTGCCGAACGTCCTGGACCGGGCGATCCGCACCGCCTACGCACGCCGCGCCCCCACGGCGGTCATCATCCCCGGTGACGTGCAGGAACTCGACTACACGCCGCCCACCCACGAGTTCAAGATGGTGCCCTCCAGCCTGGACCGCAGCGCGTGGACCGCCATTCCCTCCCAGGAGTCCCTGGAGCGGGCCGCCGAGATCCTCAACTCCGGCGACAAGGTGGCCGTTCTGGTCGGCCAGGGCGCGGCCGGCGCCCGTCAGGAGGTCGAGCGGATCGCCGAGCTGCTGGGCGCGGGCGTCGCCAAGGCGCTGCTGGGCAAGGACGCGCTGAGCGACGAACTCCCGTACGTCACCGGGGCGATCGGGCTGCTGGGCACCCGGTCGTCGTACGAGCTGATGCGCGACTGCGACACCCTGCTGACCATCGGCTCCTCCTTCCCCTACGCGCAGTTCCTGCCGGACTTCGGAAAGGCGCGGGCCGTGCAGATCGACATCGATCCGCACATGGTCGGGATGCGCTATCCGTACGAGGTGAATCTCGTCGGCGACGCGAAGGCCACCCTGGAGCGGCTGATCCCGATGATCGACGGGGAGCCGCGGGGTCGGGAGTGGTACGACACGGTGTGCGCCAACGTGGCGCGCTGGCGCGAGCTGATGGGGCGGCGCGCCGAGCTGTCGGCCGACCCGATCAACCCGGAGTACGTGGCCCGGGCGCTCGACCCGCTGCTGCCGGACAACGCGATCGTCACGTCCGACTCGGGCTCGACGGCCAACTGGTACGCACGCCATCTGACGATGCGGCCGGGCATGCGGTCGTCGCTGTCGGGGACGCTGGCGACGATGGGCTGCGCGGTGCCGTACGCGATCGGTGCGAAGTTCGCGCATCCGGACCGGCCCGCGATCGCGCTCGTCGGGGACGGGGCGATGCAGATGAACGGGCTCGCCGAGCTGATCACGGCGGCGAAGTACCGGGACCGCTGGGAGGATCCGCGACTCGTCGTGGCCGTCTGGAACAACCGTGACCTCAACCAGGTCACCTGGGAGATGCGCGCCATGGGGGGCGCCCCCGCGTTTCTGCCCTCGCAGGAGCTTCCCGACGTGCAGTACGCCGCTTTCGCCCGCTCCCTCGGTCTGACCGGCATCCGGGTCGAGAAGCCGCAGGACGTGGAGGCGGCCTGGCGCGCCGGTCTGGAGGCCGACGGTCCCGCGGTGCTGGAGTTCCTCACCGATCCGGCGGTCCCGCCGATCCCGCCGCACGCCACCTGGGAGCAGATGGAGGCCACCGCGGCGTCGATCCTGAAGGGGGACGCCGACCGGCTCTCGATGGTCCGCCAGGGATTCAAGGCGAAGGTCCAGGAGTTCCTGCCGGGCCACGACCGGCCCGATCACGACAGGAAGAAGTAGCGTCCGGGCAGGCGGCGGCCCCGGGGACACACCATGCGTCCCCGGGGCCGTGTCGCGCCGCCCCGCGACGCCGCCTCCGTTCAGTGACCCAGTACGGCCCCATCGGTGTGCTCGGGGCCATCGGGCTCCTGGACGGCCGGCAGCAACAGTTCCTCGTACCGGCCCAGTGCCAGCACGAAGCCGATCATCACGATCGGCACGATCACCAGGAGTGCCGCCACGAGCGCCAGAACCGCCATGGCCTGTCCTTCCCCAGGAGGAACACGGATGCGGGGGGTGTTTGCAGGGGGTCTCGGCCGGGTCTCCCCGCGGCACGCGGACAAACCCCGCGCCGCGCCCCCGTGTCGATCCCCGTCGCACGGGTACGCGGTGGCCACCCGCGAAGATCTGGAGGAGTCAAGGAGTCATGGAACGAGGCAGTGACCGGCTGAACGTCCACCGCGACGACGAGATGAAGCACGAACTGCAAGGCCTGCTGAGGTCCGGGCATCCCACCCGGGCCGAGGAGTGGCACGATCCGGAACCGGCCGCCGACGACGATCCCGAGATCGCGGGCGGCCCCGTGGCACCGATGCGCTCACCCGCCTCGCTGGAGACGGTGCGCTTCGAACTGGCGCGAATCCTGGGCCGTACGACGTTCCCCGCGGGGCGCCGCGAGCTGATCGGCATCCTGCGCGACAAGTACGCGCCGGACGGGCTCGTCGAAGCCCTGGAGGGACTGCCGCGCGAGGCGCGCTACGCCACGGTGCAGGAACTGGCCGAGGCGGTCGTCGGCACCACCGGAGCACCCGGTGACCACGCATGGGCACAGGGCTCAGGGGTACTGCGGCCGACACCACCCCGATGCACCCCCACCCCCCACGACGGGGAACGCAGGAAGGGTCCACAGCCATGGCTGAGTTCGTGAGGGAAGTCATGACGCCAGGCGTCGTCGCCGTACGGCCGGACGCCTCGCTCGTCGAAGCCGCACAGCTCATGCGCGCCCAGGACGTCGGCGACGTCCTGGTTGCCGGCGAGCACCAGGTCATCGGGGTGCTCACCGACCGTGACATAGCCCTGCGGGCCGTCGCCGACGGCGTCGACCCGCTGACCGTGAGCGCCCAGGCCGTGTGCACCCCCCGCCCCGTGGTCGTCTCCCCGGACGACGAGGTGGCCACCGCGGTGGAGCTGATGCGCGAGCACTCGGTGCGCCGACTGCCCGTCGTCGAGAACGGACGCCCCGTGGGCATGGTCAGTCTCGGAGACCTGGCGCTCGCGCGGGACCCGGGTTCGGCGCTCGCCGACATCAGCCGCGCCGAGCCGGACAGCTGGCCGGGCGCCGCTCCCCCGTGAGGGAGGAATCCGACATGGCCCATGCGCGAGCCCCCGTCCTGGAAGCGCTGGAGACGTACCACCGCTCGGGTCGGCACGCCTACTCACCACCGGGCCACAAGGGCGGCACCGGGGTCGACACACGGGTGGCCCTGACCCTGGGCGCCGACGTGTTCGCCTCCGACGTACTGGCCCTCAACGGACTCGACGACCGGCGGATGTCCGGCCGATTCCTTGAGCACGCCGAGGAGTTGATGGCGGACGCGGTGGACGCGGACCGTACCTACTTCTCGACCTGCGGCAGCTCGCTGTCGGTCAAGGCGGCCATGCTGGCGGTCGCGGGGCCGGGCGAGAAACTGCTGGTCGCGCGCAACGCCCACAAGTCGGTGATCGCGGGCCTGATCCTGGCCGGGATCGAACCGGTGTGGGTGAAGCCGCGCTACGACGCCGCACGGCATCTCACCCACCCACCGGGGCCCGACGCGGTGGCCGAGGCCTTCGGGCGGGCGCCCGACGCCAAGGGCATGCTGCTCGTCACGCCCACCGCGTACGGCATGTGCGCCGACATCCGCGGGATCGCCCAGGTGTGCCACGACCACGACAGGCCACTGATCGTGGACGAGGCATGGGGCGCCCATCTGCCCTTCCACGAGGACCTGCCGAGCTGGGCGATGGACGCGGGCGCCGACCTGTGCGTCACCTCGGTGCACAAGATGGGCTCCGGCCTGGAGCAGGGCTCCGTGTTCCATCTGCGCGGTGACCTCGTCGACCCTGCGGTGCTCACGCTCCGCGCCGACCTGCTCAACACCACCAGCCCGTCGGTCCTGATGTGGGCGGCCCTGGACGGCTGGCGGCGGCAGATGGTGCGGGACGGCCACGAACTCCTGGGCCACGCACTCAAGTTGGCGTGGCGACTGCGCGAGGAGGTGGCGGGCCTCACGGGCCTCGCTCCGCTGGAGGAGCCCGAACTCGTCGGCCCCGACCGGTCGTTCGCGTACGACCCGTTGCTCGTCGTGATCGACGTCTCGGACCTCGGTACGAGTGGCTACGCGGCCGCCGAATGGCTGCGCAACCACCGTCAGGTCGACGTGGGGCTCGCCGACCACCGCCGCATCGTCGCCCAACTCACCCACGCCGACACCGAGGAGAGCTGCGTGGTCCTGCTCGATGCCCTGACCGAACTCGTGAAACAGCGCTCCGCGCTGCCCCCGCCGGCGGCCGTGAGGCTGCCGACCCCCGAGGGACTGCAACTCGAAACCGTGATGCTGCCCCGCGACGCCTTCTTCGGACCGGTCGAGCAGGTGCCCGTCGAGGAGGCGGCCGGCCGGATCGCCGCCGAGCCCGCGAGCCCGTATCCACCCGGCGTACCGGTGTTCTGCCCGGGCGAGCGGATCAGCCGCGAGGCCGCGGAGTTCCTGCGGACAGGTGTGGAGGCCGGGATGTACGTGCCCGACGCCTCCGACCAGTCCCTGCGCACGGTCCGGGTGGTGGCGGAGTGACGCGCGACCGGGCCGCCGCGATCAGCGCCACGGGCGTCACCGTCGACGTGGGCGACACCACGGCCCGCTATCTGCTGTACGGGCTGCTGCCGAGCTGGTCCGTGCCGGGCCTGGCCGACCGGGTGATGCACCGGCGCACCCGGATCGAGGACACCTCCGGCACGAAGGAGTCGCTGATCCACGCGCTGATGATGACCGAGGTGGGCATCCCCATCGCACTGACGCTGCGCTACGAGGTCAACCCCCTGCTGCTGTCGGTGCAGTCGGGCGGCGCGGCCGTGCACGAGGCCACCGCGCTGTGGGACGTGCGCACCGCCGTGCACAGCGAGCGCGAGGTCAAGCCGATCGAACAGCACATCCACAGCTTCCTGGAATCCCCGCCCTTCGCGGCCCTCGCCGCGCTGATGTGCCTGCACTCCGACCAGGTCAAGTCCCTTGCCAGGGGCGGCGGTTCGGATCCGGGCGCGTGGCGGCTGGTGCCGCGGCGGCCGCAGCTGTCGCGCGGCTGTCTCGCGGGGATCGCCGCGGCGATCGGCACCTGTGTGCTGCTGCCCCACGGCGAGGAACTGCTGCGCTGCGGCCGGGCTGCGCGGGCCCGCAGGAAGCAGGCGAGGGACGAAGCCACGTGGCAGGCCGGGGCCGACGAGGCCGCCTGGTCGGCCGGGAAAGGAGACTGATCGCCCATGCGGATCGCATTCCTGACGGCGCCGGAGGGCGTCGAGCAGATCGAGCTGACCGATCCCTGGCAGGCGGCGGCCGACGCGGGTCACGAACCCGTGCTCGTGTCGACGAAGCCCGGTGAGGTGCAGGCGTTCGACCACCTGGACAAGGGGGACACGTTCGCCGTGCAGGAGGTCGTGGGCGAGGTCCCGGCGGAGTCCTTCGGCGGGCTGGTGCTGCCCGGCGGTGTCGCCAACCCGGACTTCCTGCGCACGGACGAGCGGGCCGTCTCCTTCGTCCAGGACTTCTTCGAACGGGGGCTGCCGGTCGCCGCGATCTGCCATGCCCCGTGGACGCTGGTCGAGGCCGACGTCGTGCGCGGCCGGGTGCTGACCTCGTGGCCGAGCCTGCGGACCGACATCCGCAACGCCGGCGGCACCTGGGTCGACGAGCAGGTGAAGATCTGCGACCACGGCCCGAACAAGCTGGTCACCAGCCGCAAGCCGGACGATCTGAAGGCGTTCTGCGAGGCGTTCCTCGACGTGTTCACCAAGGAGGCCGCCCGATGAGCGACGAGACGGCGGACACCGGCGACCGCAAGCAGCAGCAGCGGGAGGCGTTTCGCGCGGACGACCCCGCGGGCGGTCCGCTCACCACCGACCAGGGCGTGACGGTCGACCACACCGACGACTCGCTGGCCGCGGGCGAGCGCGGGCCCACGCTCATGGAGGACTTCCACTTCCGCGAGAAGCTCACCCACTTCGACCATGAGCGGATCCCGGAGCGGGTGGTGCACGCGCGGGGCGCGGGCGCGTACGGCTACTTCGAACCGTACGAGTCCTGTGCGGAGTTCACCCGCGCCGCCTTCCTCCAGGACCCGACCGTGCGTACCCCGGTCTTCGTACGGTTCTCGACCGTGCAGGGGCCGAGGGGGTCTGCGGACACGGTGCGGGACGTGCGCGGCTTCGCCACCAAGTTCTATACGTCGGAGGGCAATTACGACCTGGTCGGGAACAACTTCCCCGTCTTCTTCATCCAGGACGGCATCAAGTTCCCCGACTTCGTGCATGCCGTCAAACCGGAGCCGCACAACGACATCCCGACCGGCGCGTCCGCCCACGACACCCTGTGGGACTTCGTGTCGCTCCAGCCGGAGACGCTGCACGCGATCATGTGGCTGATGTCGGACCGGGCGATCCCGCGCAGTTACCGCATGATGCAGGGCTTCGGCGTGCACACCTTCCGGTTCGTGAACGCCGAGGGGCGCGGCACGTTCGTGAAGTTCCACTGGAAGCCGAAGCTGGGCGTGCACTCGCTGGTGTGGGACGAGGCGCAGGAGTGCCAGGGCCGCAACCCGGACTTCAACCGGGGTGACCTGTGGGACGCGATCGAGGCGGGCGAGTACCCGGAGTGGGAGCTGGGCGTCCAACTCGTCCCGGAGGAGGATGAGTTCGCCTTCGACTTCGATCTGCTGGACGCCACGAAGATCATCCCGGAGGAGCAGGTGCCGGTGCGGCCGATCGGCCGGATGGTCCTCGACCGCAACCCGGAGAACTTCTTCGCCGAGACCGAGCAGGTCGCCTTCCACACCGCCAACGTCGTGCCGGGCATCGACTTCACCAACGACCCGCTGCTCCAGGCCCGCAACTTCTCCTATCTGGACACCCAGTTGATCCGGCTGGGCGGACCCAACTTCACGCAGATCCCCGTCAACCGACCGCTCGCGCCCGTGCGCACCAACCAGCGCGACGGCTACCACCAGAGCGCCGTCCACAAGGGCACGAACTACTTCCCGAACTCCCTCGGCGGCGGCTGCCCCGCCCACGCGGGCGTCGACGGACAGGCGTACACCCACTACGCGGAACGCGTCGACGGCGCCAAGATCCGCAAGCGCAGCGAGAGCTTCAAGGACCACTACAGCCAGGTCGCGTTGTTCTGGAACAGCATGGCCGACTGGGAGAAGCAGCACATCGTGGCGGCCTTCCGGTTCGAGCTCGGCAAGGTCGAGGCGCGGACGGTGAGGGCCCGCACGGTCGAGCAACTGACCAAGGTGGACGGTGAGTTGGCGGCAGAGGTGGCCCGCGGCATCGGGGTGCCGGAGCCGGACGGGACCGCGCCGGGGACGTACAAATCCGCCTCTCCCGCACTCAGCCTCGAATCCCTGCGCGGCGACGGCTCGATCCGCACCCGGCAGATCGCGGTCCTGGTCGCCGACGGCGTGGACGCCGAGCAGGTGACCTCGGTGCGCGAGGCGCTGGCCGCCGAGGGGGCGATCGTGGAGGCGCTCGCGGCCCGGGACGGCACCGTGCAGGGCTCCGACGGCGAGCAGTACATGGTGGACCGTGCCCTGCCCACTGTGGCGTCGGTGCTCTACGACGCGGTGCTGCTGCCCGGCGGGCCCACCGACACCCCGTCGACCGCGGGCGACCAGGACGCGATGCGTCTCCTGCGTGACGCCTACCGGCACGGCAAGCCGGTCGGTGCGATCGGTTCGGGCGTGGGGATCGTCTCCGCGCTGGAGCCGGAGGGGCTGCGGCTGTCCACCGAGTTCCACACGGTGGTCGCCGACCACGGTGTGGTCACGGACACCTCGCCGGGCGCCGCGAGCGAGGAGTTCCTGCGGGCGTTCGTGGGGGCGATCGCGGAGCACCGGTTCTGGCAGCGGCCGCCGGTGCGGTGCTGATCGACACCGGTCGACCCGGCAGGCACTCGGCGGGTAGAGCACCAGGTGGCAGGCGTCAGGGCCGCCGTCCGAGCAGGCAGTGCAGCTCCGTCTGCACGCGTCCGCTCCGGGCGGCGGCCCCGGTGTCGTGAACAGGCGTCCGCGCGCCCGGCGACGCGCCGGGCGTTCCCTACCGGTCAGGCTCCGCCCGGTGCCCGGTCCCGCGCTCCCTCACGCGTGCGTGCGGCTGTGACGGGGCGGCGCGGATTGCGGCGCAGATACTCGCCCTCGAGCTGGGCCATGCGCTCGTTGTGGGTGTGCAGCGCGTCGTTGGAACCGTGCAACAGCGTGTCGTGGCGCGTGCGGTGGATCGTCTCCAGCTCTTTCATCAGCTGCTGGTCGTCCAGACGGCCCGGGTCGACTCCGTTCATGGTGGCACCCCGCTCGTCGTGGTCCTTCGCTGCGGTCCGGGTACCCACCCGGGACCCGATTCCCCGAACGGCATCCGGGAGGAAAGCCGTGGATCCGGCCTTCCTCCCCCCACTGTACGAACATCCGGGCCCGCGGGCCTCGCCTCGCGGGGCGCCGGACCGGCTCGCGGTACGCCATACGAACATGCTGTCACCGGGCGAACACGAACCTGGCCGAGCACTGTCTACCGGGCCCGCTCCACCCGTCGCTCGTCCCACACCGGCTCCGGTGTCTCCCGGACGCGGCCGTCGGAGCCGAAGACCAGGTAGCGGTCGAAGGAGCGGGCGAACCAGCGGTCGTGGGTGACGGCGAGGACCGTGCCCTGGTAGGCCTCCAGGCCTTCCTGGAGGGCTTCCGCGGACTCCAGGTCGAGGTTGTCGGTCGGCTCGTCGAGCAGCAGGGCGGTGGAGCCCTCCAGCTCCAGCAGAAGGATCTGGAAGCGGGCCTGCTGGCCGCCCGACAGCTTCTCGAAGCGCTGCTCGGCCTGCGCGGTCAGCTCGTAGCGCCGCAGCCGGGACATCGCGGCGCCGCGGTCCTGGGAGTGCGCCTGCCACAGGATGTCGAGCAGCGTGCGGCCCTGGAGCTCCGGGTGCGCGTGCGTCTGCGCGAAGTGCCCCGGCACGACGCGGGCGCCGAGCTTCCACTCCCCCGTGTGCGCGACCGTGTCACCGGCGAGCAGGCGCAGGAAGTGCGACTTGCCCGAGCCGTTGGAGCCGAGCACGGCGACGCGCTCGCCGTAGAACACCTCCAGGTCGAAGGGGTTCATCAGTCCGGTGAGCTCAAGTCCCTTGCAGGTGATGGCCCTTACGCCGGTACGGCCGCCGTGCAGGCGCATCGTGATGTCCTGCTCGCGCGGCGGCTCCGGCGGCGGTCCGGCCTCCTCGAACTTCCTCAGCCGGGTCTGCGCCGCCTGGTAGCGGGACGCCAACTCATGGCTGATGGAGGCCGCCTGACGGAGGTTCAGCACCAGCTTCTTCAGCTGGGCGTGCTTCTCGTCCCAGCGGCGGCGCAACTCCTCGAAGCGCGCGAAGCGTTCCTGCCGTGCCTCGTGGTAGGTGGCGAAGCCACCGCCGTGCACCCAGGCGTCCGCGCCGGTGGGACTCGGCTCCACGCTGACGATCTTCTCGGCGGCACGGGCCAGCAGTTCGCGGTCGTGCGACACGAACAGGACGGTCTTGCGGGTCTCCTTGAGCCGCTCCTCCAGCCAGCGCTTCCCGGGGACGTCGAGGTAGTTGTCCGGCTCGTCCAGGAGCAGCACCTCGTCGGTGCCGCGCAGCAGCGCCTCCAGCACCAGCCGCTTCTGCTCACCACCGGAGAGCGTGCGCACCTCGCGCCACTGCGCCTTCTCGTAGGGGATTCCGAGTGCGGCCATGGTGCAGATGTCCCAGAGCGTCTCGGACTCGTAGCCGCGCACCTCGGCCCAGTCGGAGAGCGCCTGCGCGTACTGAAGCTGCGCGGCCTCGTCGTCGACGGTCATGATCGCGTGCTCGGCGATGTCCACCGCCCGCGCGACCTCACGGATGCGGGGCGGGGCGACCGAGCACAGCAGCTGCCGTACGGTCGTCTCGTCGCGTACGGAGCCGACGAACTGCGGCATCACGCCGAGCCCGCCACTCACGGTGACGGTTCCCCCGTGCGGCTTCAGCTCCCCGGAGATCATGCGCAGCAGAGTCGTCTTGCCGGCGCCGTTCGGCCCGACCAGGGCGACTACGGCCCCCTCACCCACCCGGAACGACACATCGCCGAGCAGCACCCTCCCGTCGGGAAGGTAGTACTCGAGATGTGCGGCTTCCAGATGTCCCATGGGGAGGCATTCTCCGGGGACCCAGGGGGTCTGGGCAAACGCGTATTCGCCCGGGGGCGAGAAGCCGCCCGTGCCGGGTACCCGCCTCCCATGAGCCCAGACGTCGATCTCACCGTCCGCCCGCCGGGGCACCACGTCCTGCGGGACCGGTTCCTCGCCGCCGACTGCCGCCTTTTCGAGGCGGTGGCGACCCGCCACTGGCCGGGCTGCGACCGCCTGCTTCCGCGGCTGAGCCGCACCGCGAACCACGGCGTGCTGTGGTTCGGCGCCGCGGCCGCGCTCGCCGCGAGCCGCACCCCCCGGGGCCGCCGGGCCGCTGCGCGGGGCCTCGCGTCGCTGACCCTCGCCTCCGCCACCATCAACACGCTCGGTAAGCGTTCGGTACGCCGACCCCGCCCGGTCCTCGACGCGGTCCCGCTGATCCGGCAGCTGTCGAGGCAGCCGATCACCACGTCGTTCCCGTCGGGCCACTCCGCGTCGGCGGCGGCGTTCGCGACGGGCGTGGCGCTGGAGTCCGGCGGCTGGAGCGCGGCGGTGGTACCGCTCGCCACCGCGGTGGCCGTCTCCCGCGTCTACACCGGCGTGCACTTCCCGAGCGACGTCGTCGTGGGCGCGGCCCTCGGTGTGGGCGCCGCGTATGCCGTACGGGGCATGGTGCCGACCCGCGACCGGATCCCGCCGCCCGGCCGGCCGCGCGTGGACGCCCCCGCGCTCCCGCAGGGCGAGGGCCTCGTCGTGGTGGCCAACAACGGCGCGAACAGCTCGGACCGCGTCCGGGCCCTGCGCGACGCCCTGCCGCTGGCGGAGACGGTCGAGTGCGAACCGGCCGACATCAAGGACGAGTTGGAGAAGGCCGCGACGCATGCCCGGGTGCTCGGCGTGTGCGGCGGCGACGGCACGGTGAACACCGCCGCCGAGGTCGCCCTGCGCCACGGGCTGCCCCTCGCCGTCCTGCCGGGCGGCACCCTGAACCACTTCGCACTCGACCTCGGCGTGGAGGACGTCCGCGGCCTGGCCCGCGCCGTCCGGCAGGGCGACGCCCTCCGCGTGGACGTGGGCCTCTTCTCCTCGGGCACCCGGCAGGGCTGCTTCCTCAACACCTGCAGCCTGGGCGTCTATCCGAAGCTGGTGCGCGAGCGCGAGCGGTGGTCGCGGCGCATCGGTGGCTGGCCGGCCGGGATCCTCGCGGCCCTGCGTGTGCTGCGCGCCGACCACCATCCGCTGGAGGCCCGGTTCCGGGACGGGACCCACCCGCTCTGGCTGCTGTTCGCGGGCAACGGGACGTATCACCGGATGGGGCTCGCACCGGCCCGTCGCTTCGACCTCTCGGACGGACTGCTCGATGTGCGTGTCATCCACGGCGGGGGGCAGCCCGCCGTGCGGCTGCTGGCCGCGGCGCTGGCGGGGCCGCTGACCCGCTCCCCCGCCCACGCGGCCGTACGGGTACGCCGCCTGCGGGTGGACGGGGTGGCGCCCGGCACTCTCCTCGCGTACGACGGCGAGGTCACGGAGGTCTCGGGCGAGGTGACGCTGGAGAAGCTGCCGGAGGCACTGACGGTCTACCGTCCACTACCGCTGAACTGACTACTTGTCAGGCCCCATGACCTGCACCGGCCGTTCCAGATAGTAAGACACGGATCTCATTATTCGACATGGGCGCGTACGGTGATGCGTACCGACGAAAAAGGGGAGCGGCCATGTCGAAGGCGCAGGAGACCGCCGTCTACACCCACGGGCACCACGAGTCCGTGCTCCGTTCGCACGTGTGGCGCACCGCCGCCAACTCGGCGGCGTACCTGCTCGGTTCACTCAAGCCCCACATGCGCATCCTGGACATCGGCTGCGGCCCGGGCACCATCACCGCCGACCTGGCCGCACTGGTCCCGGACGGGCATGTGACCGCCGTCGACCACGCGCCGGGCATCCTGGACCAGGCGCGGGGGGTGGCCACCGAACGCGGCCTGGAGAACGTCGACTTCGCGGTGGCGGACGTCCACGCACTGGACTACCCGGACGACACGTTCTGCGTGGTCCACGCCCATCAGGTGCTCCAGCACGTGGGCGACCCGGTGCAGGCGCTGCGCGAGATGCACCGGGTGACCAGACCCGGCGGCTACATCGCCGTGCGCGACGCGGACTACGCGGCGATGACCTGGTATCCCGAGCTGCCGGGAATGACCGACTGGCAGGACCTGTATCTGCGCGTCGCCCGCGCCAACGGGGGCGAGCCGGCCGCCGGGCGGCGTCTGAAGGCGTGGGCCCTGCGGGCCGGGATCACGGACATCACGGCCACGTCCAGCACCTGGACCTTCGCCAAGGAGGAGGAGCGGGCGTGGTGGAGCGGGCTGTGGGCGGACCGCACTCTGGCGTCGGCGTACGCGGAGCGCGCCACCGAGGGCGGCCATGCGACCACGGAAGAGCTGCGGGCCGTCTCGGACGCCTGGCGGGAGTGGGGGCGGCGGGAGGACGGCTGGTTCTCCGTACTGCACGGAGAAATTCTCTGCCGAAAGGACGTCTGATCCGGGTATTCCTGGAAACACGGTATGCAGGAGGTTCACACTATGGTTCCCATCCTGCTGGTTCTACTTCTGGCGCTGGTCCTTTTCGGATTCGGATTCGCAGTAAAAATACTGTGGTGGATAGCGCTGATCGTCCTGGTCGTATGGCTACTGGGATTCCTGGTTCGCAGTACGAGTGCGAGCGGATCCCGGGGCCGCTGGTATCGGTGGTAGCCCTATTCCCTAGGAAGTAGCGGTCCGAGCGGCCCGAGGTCCAGATTAAGGTCCTCGGGCCGCAGTCCGTATCGCTCCCGCAGTTCCGTCATACGCTCCTCGAGAAGCATGAGCGTGAGCCCGATCCGCTCTTCCTGGTCCTCGGTCAGCTCGCCCGTGTCGAAGCGGCGCAGCGCCTGCCGTTCCATCAGCTGGCGCAGCAGTTCGACGACGGTGAGGACGAGCTTGACCAGGTCCCGCTCCACAGTGTCGGGGTCGAGGTCCAGGCGGTTGCGTTCCTTCGGGGTCCGGCCAAGTCCGTTCACGTTCGGCTCAGTCACAGCGACTCCCCCCACGGCGACGGGACCTGGGCACTCACGGAGCTGATGAGCGCGTTCAGGTCGATGCGCACGAGGTCGACGTCCGCGATCCGCAGCGTGATGTCCCCGGCGATGACGACTCCGCCCGCGAGCAGCCGGTCGAGCAGGTCGACGAGCGCGACTTCCCGGCGTTCCGCGACGGTCACGAGCCCTCCTCACCGGCATCGTCCAGTCCGCTGAAGGAGTAGGCGGCCCACGGGCCGGTGAGTTCCACGCGTATTCCCGGCACGTCGTCCTTCGTACGTTCCACGAGTTCCACGAATTCCTCGGATTCCGAGCGCGGCACAAGGTAGGCGGCGTTGAGGACATTGACGCCCGGCGACTGGGACAGCTGCGCATTCTGGGGCGCGTGAACACGCGCGCCCTCGGCGTGAGCGGAAAGCGTTCTGTGCAGCTTGCGCGCGTATTCGTCGGCCTGTACCCGCATGTCCTCCTGGCTCCGGTTCTGCATATGGCGTCGGCGCAGATAGTCGCGCCCGCTGGAAGGCTTTCCGGCCGGTTCGGGCATCTCCGTCCGCTTTTCCGCGGAAACGGCGCCGGTTTGTTCCGCGTAGACCTTGACGCCCCATTCCACCCGGCCGTCGAGCCGGTCGAGGACGCGCTGGAACTGTTCCTCGCGCGCCTCCATCATCGTGCGGACCCCGCTGTCGTCCCGGAAGACGGTGGCGAGCCGCAGCGGCAGCGGGCTGGTGACGACGGTCAGGGCGTCGATGACGGCCTGGTGGGCGCGGGCGGTGGCGCTCAGCCACTCCAGGTCCTCCAGGTGGGCCCGCAACGGCGCTTCGGCGAAGTCCTGCTCCGCGACCGTACCGACCACGGCGACCAGGTCACCGTGGGTCAGCAGCTTGGGCGGGACGCCCGCGACGCCGGTCAACTGGGCCGGCAGCGTGGCCTGAAAGGGGCGGCAGACGGCGTAGACGTAACGCAGGCCGCTCATGTTCGTGGTCATGCGGACTCCTTCGGGGGGTCGCGGGGAGCGTGACGTGAGGGCTCCCGCGAGCGCTCCCTCGATGACTCCTCCGAGGAGTCGCGCGCCGACCGCTGCAGCGGGGCGGCGCGCTCCAGCTCGGCGAGCCTGTCACGCAACTCCCGGTTCTCCCGGGCGAGTTCGGAGCGGTGCGCGCGGGACGACAGCGCCGGATCCTCCTCCCACCAGTCGATGCCCATCTCCTTCGCCTTGTCGACGGAGACGACGATGAGCCGCAGCTTGACGGTGAGCAGTTCGATGTCGAGAAGGTTGATCCGGATGTCGCCCACGATCACGATGCCCTTGTCGAGCACCCGTTCAAGGATGTCGGCGAGGTTGGCACCGCCGCCCTGTGCGTAGGTGTCAGGGAGCCTGCTTGCCATGCTCATCGACGACCCCGACTCCCGACGGGCTCGCGCTCGGGCTCTTCCTCGTACGCGCCCTCGTCCTCTTCCGGTTCTTCTTCCGGTTCTCCTTCCGCTTCCTCGTCGTCGGCGTACTCGCCGGCCTCGCCGTCCTCCTCTTCCTCGGCGTACGCGCCGTACTCGTCGTCCTCGTCCTCGTCCTTCTCGTACTCCTCCTCGTCCCGGGGCTCTTCGCCCTCTTCTTCCTCCTCCTCGCCCCTCGGCTCCTCGTACTCCTCGTCCTCGTCCTCGTCCCGGTCCTGGTCCTGCTCCTCCGCGAGGGCGTCGTCATGGCTGCGGACCACCTCGCCGTCGCGGATCTCGCCGCGCCAACCGTCCTCCGCCTCGCCCTTGAGCGTGATGAACCGGGCGTAGTTCTTGAGGTCGAGCCGGGCCCGGCGGCCCTGGGCGCGCCAGATGTTGCCGGTCTTCTCGAACAGGCCCTTCGGGTAGTACTCGACGACCAGCAGCACCCGTGTGAGGTTCTCGGCCAGCGAGTGGAAGGAGACAACCCCCTTCGTCGTGCCCTTCGCTCCCTCCGAGTTCCAGGAGATCCGGTCGTCGGGCACCTGCTCGGTGGTCTTGGCCTTCCAGCTCCGGTTGGACCAGAAGACCTTGAGCTTCCAGTCGGAGCTCGTGTCATCGGCGCGGTTCGCGCTCTTCACGCCCTTCGCGAAGGTGCTGAAGTCCTGGTACTGCGTCCACTGGTCGTACGCCGTACGCAGCGGCACCCCGACGTCGATGAACTCGAGGATGACGGTGGGCTTCTTGCCCGCGCTGCCCTTGTTCTTGCCCTTGCCGCCCAGGTTCTTGAAGGCGCCGACCACGCTGTCCTTGGCACGCGAGGCACCGAGTTCCAGCGCGGAGCGCATCGGCCCCTTGCCGTCGGCGAGCTTGCGGCCGCCGTCGAGGGCGAGCTTGGCGAAGCCGGGGCTGTTGCCCTCGGCGATGTCGTTGAGCTTGACCGTGGTCTCGCCGAGCTTGTGGCCGACGCCCATCAGCAGGCGCTGGGCCTGCGCTGCGAGGTACTCCTGGACCTCCGACTTGAGGTGGTCGGCGGCCTCGCTGCGGGCGACCCCCGCGAGCGCGCCCGTCGGGCTGCCGGCCCCCTTGAGAGTGTCACTCATTGTCGCCTCCTCGGGCCGTACGGGCGGTGCGGGCGGCGCCACGCGCCGCGCCCTTCGCCGCGGTCGTCTTCCGTCCGGCCGTCTTGCGTGCCGTTGTCTTCTTGGCTGTCGTCTTCCCGGCCGTCTTCCCGCTGGTCTTCTTGCCGGGGCCGGCCGACGCGGTTTTCTTCGCCGTCTTCTTGGCCTCGGTCCTGCCGCCGCGCCTGTCCGCCGCTGCCGTCTTCGCAGCGGTCTTCCTGCGCGGCCGGGACCCCTTGTCCTGGCTGGACCGGTCTTCCGCTTCCTCTGTCTCCTCTGTCTCCTCGGGGTTCTCGTCGCGGGCCTCGTCGGACTCCTCGTCCTCGCCCCCGCCGAGGCCCGGCACGTCCGGTGCCACGCCGGAGATCCGGTCGCGCACCTGCGCCGTACGGCCGTGCAGCCGGCCGGCGATATCTTCCATCTGCCGTTCCACCAGCGCCCCGGACGCGGCCTTACCGACACCGCGCAGGTCCTCGCGCAGCTGCTCGCCGATCTCCTTGAACTGCGGGTTGTTCTGCAGTTGCTGGCTCACCAGATCCGCGAGCGCCCGCGGGCTGAGCTGCATCCGCTTGCCGGCCACCAGGGTGCCCACCGCGAACGCCAGTTTCATCTTCTTCGTACGCCCGAGGACGTATCCGGCCCCTACGGCGAGGCCCAGTCCCAGTCGATTCATCGTGTGGTCCCATGGTCGGCTCCCACGCCTGTGCGCAGGCTGGTCTCAAGTCGGTCGAGGAGCTCGTCCTCCAAGTGGTCGAATTCCTCCTCATCGAGCTCGCCCGCCTCGAGCCGCTGCTCGAGAAGGGCGAGTTCGGCCCGGATCACTGCCGGGTCGTAGTACTGGCGCTCGGCCTCGGCCAGTACCTGTCTCATGGTCCACAGGCTGCCGCGCACCGGTGCGAACGGCAGCAGCAGCAACTCGCCTATCAGGCCCATGGGTTACCCCTCCAAGCTCTCGGCGCCCGCCGTGCTCCCTGCGGGCTGGGAAGGTCCGGGCTCGACGAAGCTGTAGGGCGGCAGCGGGCCGTTGACGCGGAGTTCCAGATACGGGTGGCTCTTGCGCAGTTCCTCGACGGCGGTGATGAACACCTCCGCCGACCCGCGCTCCACCAGGAACGACACGTTGGCCAGCCAGCCCGTCGACTCGGGACCGATGCTCACGGCATCGGCGGCCGGCTCCAGGGCACGCTGCACCTCCAGGGCGTCGTCGGCCTCAAGGTTCTGCACCGCGGCCGCCACCATCTCGCCGAGCTGCAGCCGCTCCTCGTAACTGCCGCCGCCCGCCCGCCGGTTGGCCTCGGTGCGGTTGCGGATCTCCGGGTTCTCGGACATCACCCGGTGCAGCACGGCCTCTTCGTCGTGGCTGGCCTTGATGTTGTACTCGACCTTGCCGCCCAGAGCACCGAGGCGCTCCTTGTAGTGCTCGGCGCGTTCCGCGAGGACCCCGGTGACGGCGTCGTCGTCGGCCGCCACGCTGCCGAACCGCATGGGCAGCGCGGACCCGCCTGCGCCTGCCTCGCTCAGCACGTTCTGGTGGGCGAGCAGGTCACGGCGCTTGGGCCGCAGCCCCTCGGGGGCGTCGCTGACGATCGCGGCGAGCTCGCCCTCCTTCAGGATCCGCACGGGGCGCGGCGGGTCGCCGACCCCGCCCATGTCCTCGGGAAGCGAGGGATGCGAGGCGGCCGTGATGCCGTACACGTACGTGCTTCCTCCCGACGCGCTCTCTGCTGACGTACTCACTCCTGCTCCTCCTTCCTGCGTGACGCGCTCGTGGACTTGCGGGGCCGCTGGCGCGATTCGCTCTGACCTTCCTCGCGGGCCTCCTTGAACGCGCCCGAGATGGTCTCGGCCGCGCCGGACAGCGCGCCCTTGGACTTGCCGCGCGCGCCGGACTCGGTGATCTCGCCCACGAGGTCGGGAAGGCCGGGGTCCCTGTTCGAGCCTGCCTCCAGGTCGAGGCGGTTGCACGCCTCGGCGAAGCGGAGATAGGTGTCGACACTGGCGACGACCACACGTACATCGATCTTCAGGATCTCGATGCCGACGAGGGATACGCGGACGAATGCGTCAATGACGAGTCCTCGGTCCAGAACGAGTTCCAGGACGTCGTAGAGGCCGCTGGTGCCGCCTCCTCCGCCGGTTTGCTGTGCCGGGACAACGGTCATACCGACCGATCCTCCTTCTCGTTGTCTGCGGGTACCTGCGCGGTGGGGCGGCCTAGCGGCCGCCGGGCCTGTGTGGGTCGGCCCTGCCGCGTTCGTAGCGGCGGACACGCCGGTATCCGGTGAGACCGCCCCGCGGGTCCAGGTCCACCTGGTACGTCGCGAGCAGGCTCATCGTGTCGGGGACCCGGACGAGTTCCAGGACCTCGATCTCCAACGCCCAGCCGTCCTCGGTGCGTTCGAAGGACGACACGGACTCGGCGACCATGCCGGTGAGCTCCGCGAGCTGGCTGCGCGCCTGGCGCAGCACCTCCATGGCGCTCGGCTGGTCCTCCGCCGCCTCCTTCGTCCGGTCGCTCCCCTTGCGCCGGGAGGCGCCCTTTCGGGAGGACTCCTCCTGGGGCCTTTCCTGGGACTTCCCGGACCTTTCCGGTGACTCCTCGGATTCTTCCTGCGACTCCTCGGATTCCTCCGCCGACTCTTTCTGGGATTCCCTTTGGGGGGAATCCTGTGAATTCCGTGACTTTGATGTGTTCGATGTGTTCGACATGGCCACCTCGCACACCGAGTGGCCCACCGCTCGTCGGCCAAACCTTCAGCTGTCCGCGAGGCGGCCGCGCAGTGCGTCGAGCCGGCGGCGGGCCGGGCCGAGGGCCCGCCCCCTGCCCATCAGTCCGGCCCAGGGGTTGGCTTTGCCCTGCTCGACGGCGTTCTCGATGGTCCAGCGCTGTGCGTCGAGGTCCGGTTCGTCGAGCTGGTCCCAGGCGAGGGGGACGGCGACCGGAGCGCCGGGCAGGGCCCGTACGGAGAAGGGGGCGACGGCGGTCTGGGCGTAGGCGTTGCGCTGTACGTCGAGGTAGAGCCGGTCGCCGCGGTCCTTCTTGCGGGCGGCCGTGGTGAGCCGGTCGGGGTGGGCGGCGGCGAGGGTGTCGGCGACGTCCCTGGCGAACGCGCGCACGACGTCGAAGTCATGGCGCCCGGCGAGGGGCACGACGACATGCAGACCGCGCGAGCCGGTCGTCATCAGCGCTGAGGGAAGCCTCAGCTCGTCGAGCAGCTCGCCCAGCAGACGGGCGGCTTCGCGTACGACGGGGAAGTCGTCGCCCCTCGAGGGGTCGAGGTCGAAGACCAGGCGGTCGGGGTGGTCGAGCCGGCCGACCCGGGACAGCCAGCGGTGGACGGTGAGGCAGGCCTGGTCGGCGAGGAGGACGAGGGTCGCGGAGTCCTGGCACAGGGTGTGCGTGACGGTGCCGCCCTCCTTGGACACCTCGGCCCGCTCGATCCACTCCGGGTAGTGCTCAGGGGTGTTCTTCTGCATGAACTGCGGTCCGCCGATCCCGTCGGGGTGGCGTTCCAGCATCAGTGGGCGGTCGCGCAGATGCGGCAGCACGAAGGGGGCGACGGCCCGGTAGTACGCCACGAGGTCGCCCTTCGTGTACGCGGGGCTCTTCGCCCCGCCGCCGTTGTCCCCGGCGGGAAACAGCACCTTTTCCGGCCGGTGGATCTCCACCGTGCGGCGGCCGACCCGCATCGTCCGTGCGCCGCCGGCCGTCGTCCGCGCGCCGCTCATCGTCGCTCCTCTCGTCCCCGGCCCGGCGCCCTTCCCCGGGCGCCCACGCGCTCAGCGCACGACCGCGTGCTCCACCAGCAGTTGCGCCGCCGCGACGATGGACTCGGCGTCGATGCCCGCGGCGTGCAGCTGCTCCTCGGGGCTCGCGGAACCCGGCATTGTACGGACGGCGAGGCGCACCAGGCGCGGCATGGGCCGCCCGTCGAGGAAGGCGTCGAGGACGGCGTCCCCGAGGCCACCCTCCTCGCGGTGGTCCTCGACGGTGACCAGGCAGCCGGTGCGCTCCGCGGCCTCGCGCAGCGTGCGGCGGTCGACGGGCTTGACGGAGTACAGGTCGATCACCCGGGCCTTGATGCCCGCGCTGTCGAGGGCGTCCGCGGCGGCCAGCGCCTCGTGGACGGTGACGCCCGCCGCGACGAGGGTCAGCCGGTCCTCGGCGGAGGCGCGCAGCACCTTGCTGCCGCCGACCGGGAACTCCTCGGTGGCGCTGTAGATCACGGGGCTCTCACCGCGCGAGGTGCGCAGATAGCGGACGCCCTCGCAGCCGGCCATCGCGCCGACGAGCTTCGCCGTCTGGTTGGCGTCGCACGGGTAGAGCACGGTCGAACCGTGCACCGCACGGAACATCGCCAGGTCCTCCAGGCCCATCTGGGAGGGTCCGTCCTGGCCGATGGAGACACCCGCGTGCGAGCCGACGAGGTTGATGCCGGCGCCGCTGATCGAGGCCATGCGGATGAAGTCGTGGGCGCGGGTGAGGAACGCGGCGAACGTCGAGGCGTACGGCACCCAGCCGCGCGCCGCGAGGCCGACCGCGGCGGCGACCATCTGCTGCTCGGCGATGTAGCACTCGAAGTAGCGGTCGGGGTGCTCCTTGGCGAAGAACTCCGCGCGGGTGGAGTCGCCGACCTCGCCGTCCAGGGCGACGATGTCGCCGCGGGCGGTGCCGAGCGCGGCGAGCGCCTGCCCGAAGGCGTCGCGGGTGGCGACCTCGTCTCCGGTGTCGTAGCGCGGGAGTTCGAGATGACCGGCCCGCACCGCGTGCAACATCCGTGCGGCGGGCGGCTGTTGGACCTCGACGCGCCGGTCGTGGTTGCCGCCGAGTTCGGCGATGGCCTCGTCGGCGTCCTTGAGCGGCTTGCCGTGCATGCCCTCGCGGTCCTGGACGGCTTCGACGCCCTTGCCCTTGAGGGTGCGGGCGAGGATCACGGTCGGCTGCCCGTTGGTGGACCTCGCTTCGGCGAACGCCCTGTCGACGGCGTCGATGTCGTGGCCGTCGACCTCGACGGTGTGCCAGTCGAAGGCCTGGAAGCGGCGGGCGTACGCGGCGAGGTCGTGGCCGTGCCGGGTGGGCCCGCGCTGGCCGAGCCGGTTGACGTCGACGATCGCCGTGAGGTTGTCGAGGTGCTCGTACCCGGCGTGCTCGGCGGCCTCCCAGACGGAGCCCTCGGCGAGCTCGCTGTCCCCGCACAGCACCCACACGCGGTATCCGGTGCGGTCGAGCCGCTTCCCGGCGAGCGCGATGCCGACCCCGACGGGCAGCCCCTGCCCCAGCGAGCCGGTGGCCGTCTCGACCCATGGCAGCCGCTGCGGGGTGGGGTGGCCTTCGAGGCGGCTGCCGAGCTTGCGGAAGGTCAGCAGTTCGCTGTCGCTGAGCGCCCCGGCCGCCTTGTACGCGGCGTACATCAGGGGCGAGGCATGCCCCTTGGACAGGACGAAGCGGTCGTTGCCGGGGTGGGCGGGGCGATCGAAGTCGTAACGGAGGTGGTGGGCGAGCAGGACCGCCATCAGGTCCGCGGCGCTCATCGAGGAGGTGGGGTGCCCGGAGCCCGCCGCGGCGGACGCGCGCACGCTGTCCACACGCAACTGCTGGGCCAAATCGTGGATCTGACGGGTGTTCATGAAGATCCTTCCGCAGAGCTGTCGGGGCCCGGCGCGGCGGGCCTGGCGGGCCCGGTCTCACCCGGACGGGATGCCACGTTCCGGCCGGGCTCCGCAAGCCCGTCCGGACCGGAGCCCGCAGGCCGCTCGGGACCCGATGCCGCAGACCCCTTGGCCCCGGCCTTCGCGGCGTCGCCGTCGGTGGTGGTCGCCGTGGGCTCGCCGGGAGCGGGGCGCTTCTGCGGGGGCCCCGGCTGTCGGGCCAGTTCCGGGGAGGCCGTGTCCAGGGGGACCGACCAGGACCGGACGAGGCCCAACTGCACGGCCTGGCGCGGGAGTACGGCGTCCAGGAGCCAGTCGGCTGCGACGCGGACGCGGTTGCCGGGCATCGCGGCGAGGTGGTAGCCGCGGGTGACGATTCCTGCGGCCGGACCTGAGAGCGGGATGCCCAGCGAGGCGGCGACGTTGTGGCCCGCGGTCCTGCCCTGCCGCCAGGCGTGCTGCGCGGTCATCGGCGTGTACTGGCCGGGCTTCTCCAGATCCGGTACGGCGGCCGCGTCCCCGCAGGCGAACAGGTCGTCGCGCCCCGGGACCTGGAGGTAGGGGTCGACGAGCAGCCGGCCACGTTCCATCGGCAGCTCAAGGGAGGCTGCGAGCGGGTCGGGCCGTACGCCGACGCACCACACGAGCGTGCGGGTGTCGATGAACTCCCCGTCGCTGAGCAGGGCTCCGGTGGAGGTCGCCTCCTTCACCGAGGTCCCGGTGCGCACGTCGACTCCGCGCTGTCGCAGCACGCGGTCGGCGGTGCGCGAGAGCCGCTCGTCCAGTTCGGGCAGCACGCGGGGGGCCACGTCGAGCAGCAGCCAGCGCGGCCGTATGCCCTCGCGCAGGGGCCTCTTGCGTACCAGCGCGTCGGTGAACAGCTGGCCGTGCGCGGCGACTTCGGTGCCGGTGTAGCCGGCGCCGACCACCACGAAGGTGCAGCGCGCGGCGCGGCTCTTGGGGTCGTCCGAGGAGGCCGCGAGCTCTACCTGCCGGGTCACGTGGTCGCGCAGGTACAACGCCTCGGGCAGACCGCGGAAGCCGTGCGCGTGCTCGGCGACGCCGGGGATCGGCAGCAGCTTGTTGACGCTGCCTGCGGCAAGGACGAGTCGGTCGTACGCCAGCGTCCCGCTGCTGCCCTCGGGGTCGCTGTAGTGCACGGTGCGCGCGTCGAGGTCGAAGTCGTCGGCCTCGCCGAGCACCAGCCGCACGTGGGGCAGGGTTCCGGGGAGCGAGACGGAGACGCGGCGCGGCTCCAGTACCCCGGCGGCGACCTGTGGCAGCAGGGGGAGGTACAGAAAGTAGTCGGTCGGGTTCAGCAGGGTGATGTCGGCCTTGTGCCGGGTCAGTCGGGCCAGGGTGCGGGCCGTCCGGTACCCGGCGAAGCCTGCGCCGACGATCACGATGCGGGGTCGACTCACGGTTCGCCTCCGGTGGGGCGGCTGCGGGGGCGTGTCCGCACTTCCCAGGAGCCGCCGAGGTCGCGTACGGGGCTTTCCGCGTCCCCCTGGTCAGGGCCCCCAAACGCGGGCGGGCCCGGCGTTTCGTGGGCATCCGCGGGGTTACCCGGCCGATGAACCGACCCGATCCACCCCGTCATGGAGGTGCCTTTCATGGCCGAGTACGGCTACTTCCTGTCGTGCGAGGAATTCGGCCCCGCCGATCTCGTCGAGCAGGCCCGAATGGCCGAACAGGCCGGATTCCAGTCGCTGTGGATCTCCGACCACTACCACCCGTGGAACGACGCGCAGGGCCAGAGCCCGTTCGTCTGGTCGGTGATCGGGGCGCTGTCCGAAGCCGTGTCCCTGCCGATCGAAACGGCGGTCACCTGCCCGACCGTACGGATGCATCCGGCCGTGGTGGCACAGGCGGCCGCGACGAGCACGGTCATGACGCAGGGCCGCTTCCGGCTCGGCGTCGGCACGGGAGAGGCGCTCAACGAGCACATCCTCGGTGACGCCTGGCCGCCCCTGCACATTCGCCTGGAGATGCTGGAGGAAGCGATCCAGGTGATGCGCAACCTCTTCACGGGCGAGGAGGTCAACCACCACGGCCCGCACTACACGGTGGAGAACGCCCGCCTCTACACGGTCCCCGACGAACCGGTGCCGATCGACATCTCCGGCTTCGGCCCGCAGGCGACCTCGCTCGCGGCCCGCGTCGGCGACGGCTTCGTCACGATGATGCCCGAGGAACCGATGGTGGAGCAGTTCCGCAAGGGCGGAGGCGGCGGCAAGCCGGTGAGCGGCGGCACGAAGGTCTGCTACGGACAGGACCGCGCCGAGGCCGTCCGTACGGTGCACAGGCTCTGGTCGAACCAGCTGCTGCCCGGCGAGATGGGCCAGGTCCTGCCGTCCCCGCGCCACTTCGAGCAGCTGGAGCCGCTGATCACCGAGGAGATGGTCAGCGAGAACACGGTGTGCGGCGACGACGTGGACGAGCATGTGGCCGCGCTCTCGGCGTTCGCCGAGGCGGGCTTCGACCGCGTGTACGTCAACCAGATAGGCCCCGACCAGCGGGCCTTCTTCGACTTCTACCGCACCAAGGTGCTGCCGCAGCTCCAGCAGGGCAGCCGCTGACGGCCGCCGGCCCCGGCGGTGTCCCACCCGGTGCGGATGGCTCCACGTGGACGTCGCTACAGGCGGCCCTGCGGCCGCCGTAGCCTCCAAGTGAGCAGGGCGCCCGCGCCGAGGGCGACGGCGCGGCCCAGCCGGTTGCGGTTGCGGGACAGCCACGCCTGCGAACTGCCGGGCTGCGCCTGGGAGTCGAAGCGTCCGTGGGCGCCGAAGTCCCGTCCGTGCGGGCCGTCGGCGGGCGCCCACAGGTTGCCGGTGCCGGGGTGGGTGCCCTCCTCGCGCTGCGCCTCGAAGCCCGTGCGCGCGAGATACCGGTCCAGGACGCCGGGGGCGACGGCGTTGGCGATCAGTGTGGCCACCGTCGAGCCGCCCACCCAGTACTCGCGCCGGCGCGGATGGTCGGCGGCGTGCACGATCGCGCGCGCGGCGAGCTCCGGCTGGTAGATCGGCGCCACGGGCCGGGCCCGGCCGGGCATCCGGCTCAACACCCAGTCGAACTGAGGGGTGTTGACGGCGGGCAGCTGCACCATCGTGGTGCGCACCCGCGTGCCCTCGTGCAGCAGCTCGCACCGCAGCGATTCGTTGAAGCCCTGGATGGCGTGCTTGGCCCCGCAGTACGCGGACTGGAGCGGTATCCCGCGGTAGGCGAGCGCGGAGCCGACCTGCACGATCGATCCACGGTTCGCGGGCAGCATGTACCGCAGCGCGGCGCGGGTCCCGAACACGTAGCCCAGGTACGTGACTTCGGTGACCCGGCGGTACTCGTCCGGCGTGACCTCGGTGAAGGGCGCGAAGACCCCGGCGAACGCGTTGTTCACCCAGATGTCGATGCGCCCGAAGCCGTCGACGACCCGCTGGGCGGCGTCCTCGACGGCCTTGGGGTCGGCGATGTCGACCGGGACGACGAGTGCCTCGCCGCCGGCGCGCTGCACCTCGTCAGCCGCCGCGGCGAGGCCGTCGCGGCCCCGGGCCAGCAGGGCGACCCGGGTCCCCGCGGGCGGCGAAGGCCAGGGCCGTGGCCCGTCCCACGCCGCCGCTGGCCCCGGTCACCACGACGGCCCTGCGGCCCCTGCCCACGGCTCACCGTGCCCGGTGATGCGGTGCCTCGGGGTCGATGTCGTCGGGCCGCGGTGCACCCACGCCCGCGGCACCCGGCGACGGCGCACCCGCACCCGGCGCCCCGGTCGCTCCACCGGCCCCGCCGGGGGCGACGGGCGGCACCGGCGGATAGGGCCCGCCCGTGCCGCCGGGCGGGAAGCCGGGGGCCATGCCGCCGATGACACGCCCTGAGTTGCCCTCCAGGTCCGCCGCGTGTTCCGGCGTCGTGTGCCGGGATTCGGCGGGCCGGGCCACGGCGCGCAGCACGGCGGCCGCGACGGCCAGCAGCGCGGCGGTGATCAGCGCGGACGCCCAGCCGGGCAGCCCCAGTGCGAGCGCCAGGCCGACCGTGAGCGCCACGGCGGCGCCCGCGTACAGGGCGAGGGCACCGGACGCGGCGTACAGGGCGGCCGTGCGGCGCTGCTTGCGGGTCTGTTCCCGCAGCTCGTCGCGGACGGCCTCGCGTGCGACCTGTGCCAGCTCGTCCACGAGGTCCTTGTCAAGATGTTCCAGATGATCCAAACGGTCCATGTCGGCCGAGTACCCGCCGCACTGCGCGTTACGCACCGGGTGCCGCCGGTGTCCGACCGGCGGGGTTCACCGTCACTCGTGGGCAGGGCACGGCGCGGGCATGCGATCCGCCCGAAACGATCTCGTCGTCGGCCGGCCCCAACTAGGCTTGTCCTCATGGAGATTCTGGGAGCCACGCTGCGGATCTGCGTCGACGACCTGGAGGCTTCGGTGCCCTTCTACGAGAGACTGGCAGGCGGCCGCGCCCTGCGCTTCGAACGCGGTGGCGTCTCGGTGGCCGCGGTCGGCTGTTTCCTGCTGATGAGCGGGCCCGAGGCCGAGCTGGAGATCCTGCGCAAGGTCGCCGCCACCATCGCCGTCAAGGACGTCGACGAGGCCCACCAGGTCCTCGGCGACTCGGGCGCCCGCATTCTGGCGGGCCCGCTCGCCACCCCGGCGGGCCGCAACCTCATCGCGATGCATCCGGACGGCAGTGTGTTCGAGTACGTCGACCGGGGGGCCTGACAGAGGGGCTAGACACCAGGCTGCGGCCGCATCCGGAAGTCGTACCGCCCCGGCAGCGGCTCCTGCGTCAACCGTGCCCACAGGTCGCTGATCGCCTCCGCACCCTCCCGGAGATCGGCCACCTCGAACCCCGCGTCGAAGACGGCCCGCGCGGCATCCCGGTCGCCCTCCGCGAGAAGCAACTCGGCCTCGATCAGCCTGAATCGCCCCCCCGAGCGCGTGGCGGGCCGCAGCCGCTCCCACACGCCCCGCGCGTCCCCCACCCGCCGTGCCGCGAGCAACGCGGCCATGGCCTCGCGCCCGAGCGCGGCCGTGGCCGCCGTCCATACCTCCCCGTGGTCGCGGCGCTCCTGGCACAGGTCGTCGAAGGCGTCGGCGTACCGTTCGGCGGCCCGCTCCCTGTTGCCGGCCTCCAGGTCGGCGACGGCCAGGCAGCGCAGCAACGGCCAGAGGGAGGGGGCGAGTTCGAGGGCGCGCTCCCAGCTGCGGACGGCCTGCGCGAGGTCTCCGGCGTGCCACTGGGCGACGCCGAGGTGGTACTCGGTGAGCGGCTTGGCGGGCGCCGTCTCCAGCATGTCCCGCCAGTGCGTCGCGACGAGGGTCTCACCGGGCGGCCCGACCCGGCGCGGCTCGGGGAAGTCGCCTGAGCGCAGCAGTTCGAGCCAGGGCGCCTGCGCCTCGCCGAGTGTGGACTCCTCGAAGGGGGTGCCCGGCAGCTTGTGGCCGGCGCGCAGCACTTCGAGGGCGCCCCAGCCGGAGCCGACGGCCAGTGTCTCGCCGGGTTCGGTGTCCGCGTACGGCTTCCACGCGTCGTACGCGGCCTCGACGGCGGCCCGGGGCAGCGCGGACTGCAACCGTCCCTCGACCTCCGCGCGCGCCGCCGTCCAGTCCGGCCCGTGCACGGCCGGTGCGCCTGCGCTCAGCGGCCCGTACGCCTCCAGCCAGGACACCTCGCTCTCCGCGTCGAGCCGTACGTGCTCCAACTGCGTGCGCACGAGCCCGGCCTGGATCTCGCAGTAGCCGCCGGTGCCGGGCTCGGTGAGCCACTCCTGCCAGCGGCGTCCGCCGGGTCCCGCGCCCCAGACGAACAGCTTGCGGCCGCGCAGCACGTCGGTCGACGTCTGCACGAGACCGTCGCCCGCGTCGTCGAGCGCGGCGATCCAGCGGCGCTGCCCGTCGGGCACCTCGTAGAAGTAGTCGGCGGGGAAGGTGCTGTTCAGCGGGTATGTGCGGTCGGTGCCGTCGTACCGGGGGACGGGCACCCGGCGCAGCTGACGCTCGTATCCGAAGTGCCAGGCCTCTTCGGCGGGGGCGAGCACCCGGCGTTCCTCGGGCACGGCGATGTTGGACCACCAGTAGGTGGGCGCGGGCCTCTCGTGCGGGTTGCGGATGCGGACGCCGACGTAAAGGAAGTCGGAGCCTTCGGGCAGCCACAGGTCGACCTGGAAGGGCAGGTCGCGCAGCCGCTCCCACTCCCACAGGCGCAGCATCTCACCGCCGTCGGGGGCGGGAACGCGGGCGGCGTGCACGGGTGAGCAGGACAGGGTGGTGTGGCCCGTGGCGCCGATGTTCCACTCGATGCCGCCGGAGAACCAGGCGCCGTTGAGCGCGAAGCAGGCGGGCTGGAACACCGGGTTGCGGTAGAGGAGTTCACGCCCGGTGGGCTTGTGCAGCAGGGAGGCGACACGGCCGCCGAGGCCGGGCAGCACCACCGCCCGCAGCCGGTCGTTCTCGATGACGATCGTGTCGATCCCGCGCGGCTCGCGCCGTCGCCCGTACCCGTCCTTGACGCGCTCGGGCAGGACGCTGTGCAGGGCCGCGTAGCCGATCTGCCGGGCCATGTCGCGTGGCAGGCTCGCGCGGTCCCGGTCGTCGATGCGGTGCATCTCGTCGAGGGGCCGCAGCGGCGGCAGGGGGTTGGCAGGGCCCAACTCCGCCGCGGGCAGGGTCAGTACGTCACGTCGGATCGTCGTCACATCGACCATGCAACCTCGTCCGGGAGTACCTGACCAGGGTCTCTCCCGGTCAGGATCCGGTCAGGATTGCGCAAAGGCGGCCACGTCGCCGCCGGGCCACCGGTGCCCGGCCGCCGGACTCATGCGCGCACCATGTCGGCGGTGAGGGCCCACCGTTCGTGGTCGCGCCAGGCGCCGTCGATGTGGAGGAAGTCCGGTGAGAATCCCTCCAGCCGGAAGCCGCAGCGCCGGGCGAGCGCGATGGAGGCGGCGTTGCCCGGCTGCACGTTGATCTCCAGCCGGTGCAGCCCCATCGCGGAGAAGGCGTACCGGACGACGAGGCCGAGCCCCTCGCTCATCAGCCCGCGCCCTGCGGCATGCGCGAAGGCGCCGTACCCCAGCGTGCCGTTCAGGAAGGCGCCCTCGACGATGTTGCTGACGCTGATGAACCCGGCGATGGCCCCGCCGTCCCGTTCGCAGACCAGGAACCCGGCCCGCGTGCGGTCCTCGATCACCCGCTGCGCGTACGCGGCGTAGCCGGGGCCGCTGGTGGGCGGGAACAGCCAGGGCTGGTGCAGTTCCTTGCTCTCCCGGGCCCGGGCGATGAACTCGGTGCCGTCCTCGTAGGTGAAGAGGCGTATGCCCACGCGGGAGCCTTCGGCGAGGTAAAGGGCGTCGGTCTCAGACATCCGGCCACAGTACGCGGGCCCGCGGCGACGCCGTCGCCCGCGCCTGCGCCTGCGCCTGCGCCTGCGCCTGCGTCAGCGTCGTCGCCTCACGAAGTACACCCCGCACAGCGCGCCGATGACCGCCGTGCCGAGCAGCGCCATCCACAGGGGCATGGTCACTTCCGGGATCAGCAGCCGGATCTTGGTGCTGCGGGTGTTCTCGAAGATGAAGACCAGGGCGAGGACGGCCAGCGCGGCGACGGCGACCCGGGTGGGCGTCAGCAGCCCGCCGGCGCCCTTGCCGCCGCTCGCACCGGCGTTTTCGGAGATCTTCGGGCTCATGCGCTCAGCATGAGCCCGAAGTGCGCGGTGCGCGCGGTGGGAGGCTCCTGCGGGTGATCCGCCTCAGTCGCCGGCCACCGGGAGCTCCAGTACGCCGGTGTCCTTGGGCGAGCTGGTGATCGTCACCGGCTTCACGCCCTTGTTCCCGAAGTACGCGTCGTCGCTGGCCGCGACGACGAGGTCGAGCCGGTGCCCGGTCTCGTACCGGTGCACGATCCCCGGCAGGGTGACGGTGAACCGCTTCGTCACGTCCGGCACCCGCACCGGCGCCACCAGCCGGTGGACCAGCGTCTTCGTGCCGTCGGGCGCCACGTCGTACAGCTTGGCGAAGAGGACCAGCTTGTCCGCCGCGTCGCCGGAGTGCTGTACGCGCTCGGCCGTCGGCGAGAGGACCCTGAGGCTGACCCTGGGCGCGCCCACGACGTCGAGCGGCCCCTTCAGCGGCTCGCTCGTCCATCCGAGGTAGGTGCCCTCGGTGTCGTACGGCGCCGGGTCGGGCAGTCCGACCAGTCCGGCGAGGGAGCTCTCCGAGTGGCTCGTGGGCACCAGCAGGTTGTGGTACTCACGGCCGCCGCGCGCGACCTTCTCGCGGTTGTCGACGAGTTTGCCGTCACCGGAGAGGTAGAGCTTCCGGTCGGCCGCGGGCACCTGTCGGGCGGTGGCGTAGGTGCTGTTCGGGTCGGTGATCCAGTCGCGGTAGTACGCGAAGGCGGGTCCCGTGCGGATGTGCTTGTCGTGGTGCAGGTAGCGGTCGAACCAGTCGAGGATCCGCCGTCCGACGTAGCTGGTCTCCAAGTTCCCCTGGGCCAGGTTGAGTTCGCCGCTCGCCGGGTCGTTGCGTCCGCCGCTGTGCCCCCAGGACTGCCAGATCATCTTCGTGGTGGTGCCCTGCGCTTTCAGCGTCCGGTACGTCTCCGTCGCCTCGTTGAGGTTGAAGAGGCTGTCGGTCTGCCCCTGGACCAGCAGGGTGGGCGCGCGTACGCCGCGCAGGTAGGAGACCGGGGACACACTGTGCGCGTAGTCGAGCAGTCGGCGGGTCCGCTCGGCCGGATAGGCACCGGAGTTGAGGGTGCGGATGGTGGCGCAGGCGTCGCTGATGAAGTGCAGGCAGTCGAGGGAGTTGATGCGGGAGGGGTCAAGGCCCGGCACCGTGATGGGCTGGCTCTCCCCGATCAGGTAGAAGCCGTTGGTCCACTGCCACTTGAAGGCTCCGGGCACGGGTCCGGCGCCGGCGGCGTTGTTGGGGTCGAGGGCGTATGCCAGGTTGTTCCAGGTGATCATCGGGACGAGCGCGTCGACGCGGTGGTCCACGGCGGCGGTGGCCAGTTGGACGGCGCCGCCGTAGGAGCCGCCGATCATGCCGACCCGGGGGTCGCCCTTGCCGTCCCGGGTGACGAAGTCGGCCCTGGTGCCGTCGTCGGCGGCCCGGGTGCCCGCGAGGAAGTCGACGAGCCGGGAGGCGGCCACGCCGTCGATGCGCGGGTCGTCGAGCGAGATCAGGCAGCCCGACCTGCCGAATCCCAGGCCGGAGTAGACGAGTCCGACGTAGCCGCGGGCCGCGAACGCCTTGCCGATCGCGTCCGTCGAACCGTCCGACTTGCTGCCGCCGAAGCCGTTGGTGGCGAGGACCGCGGGCGCGGTGTGGTCGCGGTCCAGCCCTGCGGGCCGGTACAGGTCGGCGTCGACCGTGCAGGTCCGCCCGCCCGTCTCGACGGTGAACTTCAGTGCCGTGACGGTGTATTGACCGCCCTGCGCCGCAGCCGCGGGTGCGGCGACCGCGCAGGGAGCCGCCAGTGCGGCGCCGAGGGCGAGGGCGAGTGACGTACGGGATCTGCGCACACGAGAACGACGGGACACAGAGACCTCCACGCTGAGGACAACCCGATTACCGACCGGTAGTCATGCTGTGACACGTGTCAGACGGCGGTCAATCACCCTGCCGCAGGTTTCTTGACGAAGATTCAGCGAAACCCGCACCCCGGGATCCCGACCCGGGCCCTCACCGCAGCGCGGGTTCCTCCAGCGTCAACGTCCCGGCGTCCGCGTCCAGTTCGGCCGCCACACCGAACGGGATCGTCAGTCCGCCCTCGCAGTGCCCGAACCCGAACTCCTCGACGACCGGCACCCCGAGCCCGCCAAGCCGGTCGGCGAGCAACGCCCGCACCTGCTCGTACGCGTCACACTGCGCCCATGAGCCGAGCACGATCCCGGCGACCCCGTCGAGCCATCCGGCCCGCAGGAGCTGGGTGAGGTACCGGTCCAGACGGTAGGTCTCCTCGCCCACGTCCTCCAGGCACAGCAGGCCGCCGCGCGCGGAGGTCCGGGCGTGCGGGGTGCCCAGGTCCGCGGCGAGCAGACAGAGGCAGCCGCCGAGGAGGACGCCGTGCGCGCGGCCGGGCACCAGCGCGGTGCCGGGGCGGGCGGACGTGATCGTGCGTACGGTCTCGGGTGCGAAGAGCGTGGCCCGCAGGTGGTCCTGCGTCCGCGCGTTCTTGATGAAGTCGATACCGGCTGCCATCGGCCCGTGCAGGGTGACCAGTCCGACGCGGGTCGCGAAGGCCTCGTGCAGCGCCGTGATGTCGCTGAACCCGATGAGCACCTTGGGGCCGGCCGCGCGGATCGCGTCCCAGTCGAGGAGGTCGACCATCCGCTGCACGCCGTAGCCGCCGCGGGCGCACAGCACGGCGTCCACGCCCGGGTCGCACCAGGCGGCCTGGAAGTCGGCGGCACGGTCGGCGTCCCGGCCTGCGAGGTAGTCGAACGCGGCATGACGGTCCAGGACGTGTGGCGCGACCACCGGGTCGAGGTCCCAGCCGCGCAGCAGATCGAGGCCGGCCTCCAGCCGCTCCTCGGGGACGGGCCCACTGGGCGCGACGACGGCCACGCGGGCGCCGGGGGCGAGGCGGGCGGGTCTGACGAGGGGCTTCACCGGGTGTGCTCCAACCTCTGCGCAAATGCGCTTACTTGGACGAGTGTGCCGAGGGGCGCGGTCACTTGACCAGCTCCAGCGTCGGGATGCCGGGCGGGTTCAGCCCGAAGGCCTGGGCGTACAGCGAGAGTTCGGACTCCAGGACCCGCACCATGGTCTCCGCCCTGCGGAAGCCGTGCCCCTCGCCCTCGAAGGTCAGGTAGGCGTGCGGCACGCCGCGCCCCGCCATCCTGGCGAGGAATCGCTCGCACTGCACGGGCGGGCAGATCGGGTCGTCGAGGCCCTGGAGCAGCAGGAACGGTGCGGTGACACGGTCGGCGTGCTCGGCGGGCGACCGCTCCGCGTACCGGCCCGGCACCTCGGCGAGCGGGCCCACCAGGGTCTCCAGGTACTGGGACTCGAAGTCGTGGGTCTCCCCCGTGCCCCAGCCGGCGAGGTCGAGGATCGGGTAGAGGACCGTGCCGCAGGCGTAGACGTCGGTGGCGGCGAGGGAGGCGGCAGTGGTCCAGCCGCCCGCGCTGCCGCCCCGGACGGCGAGCCGCCCGCGGTCGGCGGTGCCCTCGTCGGCGAGGGCGAGCGCGACGGCCGCGCAGTCCTCGACGTCGACGACACCCCACTGCTCGCGCAGCCGGTTGCGGTACTCCCGCCCGTACCCGGTCGAGCCGCCGTAGTTGACCTCGGCGACACCGATGCCACGCGAGGTGAAGTAGGCGATCTCCAGGTCGAGGACGAGCGGGGCCCGGCCGGTCGGGCCGCCGTGCGCCCAGATGACGTACGGCGGCAGCTCGTCGCCGGCGGCGACCAGCGTGGGGTGGTGCGGCGGGTAGATGTGCGCGTGGATCTCGCGGCCTGCGGGCCCGGTGAAGGTGCGGATCTGCGGTTCCGGGTAGTACGCGGGGTCCACCGGGTCGTCGTGCGCGGCGCCGATCACCCGGGCGCGCCCGGTGCGGGCGTCCAGTTCGACGACCTCGTGGGCGCTGCGGGGGCTGGCTCCGACGCCCACGACACGGCTGCCGTGCACGGCGAGCGTCGGGGCGAACTCGGTCCAGGGGCCCGCCGCGTCGACGAGTTCGCCGCTCTCCGGGTCGAGTATGCCGAGCGCGGTGGCGCCCCGGCCGTGCACGACGGCGATCAGCCCGTCGTCCAGGGGCGCGAACCACCGGTGCCCGATCTTCCACAACGGCCCGCCGAACTCCTCGTCGCGGGCACACAGCGGCTGGTCGTCGCGGTACAGGTTCCACCAGCCGGTGCGGTCGCTGACGTGCAAAAGCGAGCCGTCCACGCCCCAGTCCGCCTGGGCAATCGACTCGTCGGGGCCGCCGGCCACCGTGCGCGGCCGGCGCAGGCTCCCGTCCGGGGTCACGTCCGCGACGACCAGTTCCGTACCGTCCCACGGCATGCGCGGGTGGTCCCAGGCGAGCCACGCCGCGCGCCGCCCGTCGGGGGACAGCCGGGGGCCGGTGACGAACCGGTGCCGTCCGTCGGAGAGTTCGCGCACCGCGTCCCGTTCCTGGGCGGCCGATCCGTCCAGGGGTACGGCGGCGAGGACCCGTCGCAGGTCGGTCGGCGCATCCCCGGTGAACTCCTCCAGCACGCACCAGACCTCGCCCCGCTCGGGACGCAACTGCGGGTCCACCCAGCGCAGTCCGCCCCCCACCGGGGACACCGGCGTCAGCGGCCGCGGCCCGGAAGCGGGTCCCGCCGCGGACTCGGGCTCGTAGGCGTAGAGCCGCTGGTCGGCGAAGTTCACGAAGACCACGAGCGGCCCTTCGGCTCGCATGATCCCGGCCCAGGGCCGTCCGCCGTACTCGATGACCCGGCTGCGTACGTTCCACGGGGCGGGCAGGACCGACTCCTGCGTGCCGTCGGCCGCGCGTCTGACGAGCGTGCGCCGCCCGCCCTCCGTGGGCCGCGGCTCGCTCCACCACACCTCGTCGCCGACGAATCCGACGAACTCGGGGTAGCCGTCGTGCGCGGCGGCGAGTGCCGCGTCGATGGGCGAGGGCCACGCACCGTAGGGCAACGTCTCAGTCATCTCCCCCAACTTCCCCTAGGCCGTGCGCAGAAAGCGGTCGAGGACGCGGACGCCGAAGTGCAGCGCCTCGACCGGGACCCGCTCGTCGACGCCGTGGAAGAGGGCCTGGTAGTCGAAGCCCTCCGGCAGCTTCAGCGGCGCGAACCCGTAGCCGGTGATGCCGAGGCGCGAGAACTGCTTGGCGTCCGTACCGCCCGACATGCAGTACGGCACCACGTGCCCCTCCGGCGCGAACTCCTCGACGGCGGCCCGCATTCGCGCGTACGTCACCGAGTCCACCGGTGCCTGGAGGGCCACCTCGCGATGGTGGAACTCCCACTCCACGTCGGGTCCGGTGAGCCGGTCAAGGGTCGTGCGGAACTCGTCCTCGCCGCCGGGCAGATATCGGCCGTCCACGTGGGCGACAGCTTCCCCGGGAATCACATTGATCTTGTAACCGGCGTTCAGCATGGTCGGGTTGGCGCTGTTGCGTACGGTCGCCTCGACGAGCGAGGCTGCCGGGCCGAGCTTCGCCAGGAGGCCGTCCACGTCGTCGAGGTCCGCGTCGATGCCGTAGAGCGCGGCGAGTTCGGTGAGGGCCGCGCGCACGGTCGGGGTGAGCCGCAGCGGCCACTCGTGGGCGCCGATGCGGGCGATCGCGGCGGCCAGCCGCACCACCGCGTTGCTCCGGTTCACCTTGGAGCCGTGTCCGGCACGGCCGCGGGCGGTGAGCTTCAGCCAGCCCGTGCCGCGCTCGCCGGCCGCGATCGGGTAGAGCTGTCGTCCGCCGCCGTCGTGGAACGTGAACGCCCCCGATTCGCTGATGCCCTCGGTGCAGCCCTCGAACAGTCCGGGGTGCCGGTCGGCGAGAAAGCCCGACCCGTCCTCGGCGCTCGCCTCCTCGTCGGCGGTGAACGCGATGACGATGTCCCGCCGGGGGCGTACTCCTTCGCGCGTCCAGGCCCGGACGACGGCGAGGATCATCGCGTCCATGTTCTTCATGTCGACCGCACCCCGGCCCCACACGACCCCGTCGCGGATCTCCCCGGAGAACGGGTGCACGCTCCAGTCCCGCGCCTCGGCGGGCACCACGTCCAGATGACCGTGGACGAGCAGCGCGTCCGCCGAGGGGTCGGTGCCCTCGATGCGCGCGACGACGTTGGTGCGGCCCCTGGTGCGTTCCAGGAGGGTCGGCTGCAGGCCCGCCTCGGCCAGCCGCGAGGCCGCGTACTCGGCCGCGGGCCGCTCCTGGCAGTCCCCGCCGCCCCGGTTGGTGGTGTCGATGCGGATGAGGTCGGAGGTGAACGTCACGACCTCGTCCAGCGCCTGCCCGTCAGCCATACTGCTCCTCCACCGCGGCCGAGACGATCGTGGTGACCGCCTTGAAGGTGCGGATGCCCTCGTACATGGTCCCGCTGCTGTACGCCACCTTGCGCTCGCCGACGCGCCGGACGCCCGGCACGACGGTGGCCGCCATCGACAGATGCTCGGCGTCGAACTCCAGCGCCACGGTGAACGGGCCGCCCCACACCGGTTCATGACGGACCGCCAGCTCTGCGGCCGCCTTCGCGGCGGACCGGATCTCGGCGGCGGTCCTGGCCGGGGTGCGGCACACCGCCGCGTACCGCGACACATGGTCCTTGACCGCGACCTTCAGCGCCTCGGGCGCGTATCCGAGCGCGTCGTCGCACGCCAGGTCGTCGCCCGTGACCAGCACGACGGGCACGCCGTACTCGGCGACGACATGCGAGTTGAGCAGTCCCTCGCTGGCCCGCACGTCGTCGACCCACACCCCGGTGATGGAGTTGGCGAGATACGTGTGAGCGAGCACGCCCTCCATGCCCGCGCCCGTGTGATAGCCGACGAACGCGATGCCGTCCACGTCTCCGTGCTGGACGCCCTCCACCATGGACAGCGCCTTGTGCCGCCCGGTGAGCATCTCCGCCCGCTCGTCCAGCTGCTCGAGCAGCAGGTTCCGCATCGTCCAGTGCGCCTCGTTGATCAGCACCTCGTCGGCCCCGCCGTCGAAGAAGCCGAGCACGGCGGCGTTGACGTCCGAGGTGAACATCGCCCGGCACCGCTCCCACTGCGGCGTGCCGGGCAGCACGTCGGCCGGCCAGGTCACACCGGTGGCGCCCTCCATGTCGGCGCTGATGAGGATCTTCATGGCGTATCACGTTACGCGCTCACCCGCGCCGTACGCCGCCCCGCGCGACGAATCGCCGTGGATGTGCCCGCGCCCGACCCGTCGGCAGGCCACTGCGTGTATACGCGGATCCTCAGGCGTTCCAGGTCCAGTCCGCGACCTCGGGCAGGTCGGTGCCGTGCTCGCGGATCCAGGCGTGGTGGCGGGTGCGGGCGTCGGCCATCCGCTGGCGTACGGCGGCGGCGCGGACGGCCAGCCCGGGAACGCGGTCGATGACGTCCATGACCAGCCGGTAGCGGTCCAGGTCGTTGCGGACGACCATGTCGAACGGTGTGGTCGTGGTGCCCATCTCCTTGTAGCCGCGGACGTGGAGGTGGCGATGTCCGGTGCGGCGGTAGGCGAGGCGGTGGATCAGCCACGGGTAGCCGTGGTAAGCGAAGATCACCGGCTTGTCGGTGGTGAACAGCCCGTCGTACTCGAAGTCGCTCATCCCGTGCGGGTGTTCCTCGCGCGGCAGCAGCCGGGTCATGTCGACGACGTTGACCACGCGTACGGCGAGTTCGGGCAGATGGCGGCGGAGCAGGTCGGAGGCGGCGAGCACCTCCTGGGTGGGCACGTCGCCGGCGCAGGCCAGCACGACGTCCGGCTCCCCGCCGTTCTCGCTGCCGGCCCACTCCCAGATCCCGGCGCCGCGGGCGCAGTGGGAGCGGGCCTGGTCCATGGAAAGCCAGTCGAAGCACGGCTGCTTTCCGGCGACGATCACGTTCACGTAGTCGCGGCTGCGCAGCGCGTGGTCCGCCACCGACAGCAGGGTGTTGGCGTCCGGCGGCAGATAGACCCGGACGACCTCGGGGCTCTTGTTGAGGACGTGGTCGACGAAGCCGGGGTCCTGGTGCGAGAAGCCGTTGTGGTCCTGACGCCAGACGTGCGAGGTGAGCAGGTAGTTGAGCGAGGCGATCGGAGCGCGCCACGCCAACTCCCGTGATGTCCGAAGCCACTTGATGTGCTGGTTGACCATCGAGTCGACGATGTGCACGAACGCCTCGTAGCAGGAGAACAGACCGTGCCGCCCGGTCAGCAGATAGCCCTCCAGCCAGCCCTGGCAGGTGTGTTCGGAGAGGATCTCCATGACCCGGCCGTGCCGGTCCAGGTGCTCGTCGACCGGGAGGTGCTGGGCCTGCCAGGCCTTGCCACTGGCGTCGAAGACGGCCTGCAGCCGGTTGGAGGCGGTCTCGTCGGGCCCGACGAGGCGGAAGTCGCGGCGGGCCGCGGTGTCCTCCATGACCTGTTCAAGGAGGTCGCCGAGGATCCGGGTGGGCTCGTGCAGGGTCGCCCCCGGCTTGTCGACGGGGACGGCGAACCGGTCGAGTGACGGGATCGGCAGGTCACGTACGAGCAGGCCGCCGTTGGCGTGCGGAGTGGCGCCCAGCCGTCGGCGGCCCTCGGGGACGCAGGCGAGGACGTCGGCGGTGGGCCGGCCCTCCGCGTCGAACAGCTCCTGCGGCCTGTACGAGCGCAGCCACTCCTCCAACTGCCGCAGATGCCCGGGGTTTTCGCGCACCCCGGCCAGGGGGACCTGGTGGGCGCGCCAGGTGCCCTCGACGGGGACACCGTCGACCTCGGCGGGCCCGGTCCAGCCCTTCGGTGTCCGCAGCACGACGACCGGCCAGTGCACGCGCTCGGTCGCGCCCTCGCGGCGGGCCGCGCGCTGCGCCAGGGCGATCGTGTCCAGCGCCTCGTCGAAGGCCGCGGCCATGGCACGGTGGACCTCCATGGGGTCGTCACCGGTGACGTGGATCGGCTCGTGGCCGTAGCCGCGCAGGAGCGCGTCGAGTTCGGACTCCGGGAGGCGGGAAAGCACCGTCGGATTGGCGATCTTGTAGCCGTTGAGGTGCAGGATCGGCAGGACGGCGCCGTCGTGGACGGGGTCGAGGAACTTGTTGGAGTGCCAGGAGGCGGCCAGCGGCCCGGTCTCCGCCTCGCCGTCGCCGATCACGCACGCGACCAGCAGGTCAGGGTTGTCGAAGGCGGCACCGTACGCGTGCGCCAGCGAGTAGCCGAGCTCACCGCCCTCGTGGATCGAGCCCGGTGTCTCCGGCGCGACATGGCTGGGCACCCCGCCGGGGAACGAGAACTGCCTGAAGAGCCGCTCCATGCCCGCCCCGTCCCGGGTCACGTCCGGGTAGGTCTCGCTGTAACTGCCCTCCAGCCACGAGTTGGCGAGCACGGACGGCCCGCCGTGGCCCGGTCCCCACACGCACAGTGCGTCCAGGCCACGGGCCTTGATCACCCGGTTGAGGTGCGTGTGCACGAGGTTCAGGCCCGGTGACGTGCCCCAGTGGCCGAGCAGCCGGGGCTTGATGTGCGCGGGCGTCAGGGGTTGCGTCAGGAGAGGGTTGGCGAGCAGGTAGATCTGGCCCGCGGCAAGGTAGTTGGCTGCGCGCCAGTGGGCGTTCAAGGTGCGCAGCTCCGTGTCGGTCAGTACGGTGCTGTTCGGGTGTTCGACCTTGGGCATGAAGGGCTCCGTAAGTCCGCGTAGGTCATCGAACGGAAGTGGACGGCATGGCCGGCAAGAAGGCGGCGGCAGTGCCGCGCAAGGTGTACGAGCGGGAACTGCTGCGCCTGCAGACAGAGTTGGTGAAGCTGCAGGAGTGGGTGCGGGCCGAGGGCGCCCGGCTCGTCGTCGTGTTCGAGGGCCGGGACGCGGCCGGCAAGGGCGGCACGATCAAGCGGGTCGCGGAACATCTCAACCCGCGCGTCGCACGCATCGCGGCGCTTCCCAGGCCCACCGAGCGCGAGCGCACCCAGTGGTACTTCCAGCGGTACGTCGAGCACCTGCCCGCCGCCGGTGAGATCGTGCTGTTCGACCGCAGCTGGTACAACCGGGCCGGGGTCGAGCATGTGATGGGCTTCTGCACCAAGGAGGAGTACCAACTCTTCCTCCGGCAATGCCCCCTCTTCGAGCGCATGCTCGTGGAGGACGGGATCCTGCTGCGCAAGTACTGGTTCTCGGTGAGCGACGCCGAGCAGCAGGAGCGGTTCGGGCGCCGTCTGAAGGACCCGACGCGGCGCTGGAAGCTGTCGCCGATGGACCTGGAGTCGATCACCCGCTGGGAGGCGTACTCCCGGGCGAAGGACGAGATGCTGGTGCACACGGACATCGCGGAGGCGCCGTGGTTCGTCGTGGAGAGCGACGACAAGCGCCGGGCCCGGCTGAACACGATCGCCCATCTGCTCTCCACCGTGCCCTACCACGAGGTGCCGCCGCCGGTCCTGAAGCTGCCGGAGCGGCCCCCGTCGACCGGCTACCAGCGCCCGCCACGCGATCTGCAGACCTACGTCCCCGATCACGCGGCGAGCCTCTGACCCGCGAGCCTCTGACCCACCGGCGACGGGCAGCTCCGGGCCCGTCACCTGTCTTCGTGGAAGTCGGTGTCGAAGTCGAACACGATGCGGGCCTTGACCTCGCCGCGCAGCACCTCGTCGATCGACTCGTTGACGGAGGCGAGCGGCCGCGACTCGCGGACAACCCTGGTGCGGCCCGCCGCGTGCAGCTGGAAGACCTCCGCGAGGTCCTGCCGGGTGCCGACGATGGAGCCGATCACGCTGGTGCCGCCCAGCACCGCGTCGAAGATCGGGACCTGGACGGTGCCGTGCGCGGGCAGGGCGACCATGACGAGCTTCCCGCCGCGCCGCAGCCCGGAGTGGACGGCGGAGAACGCGGACTCGTTCACGGCGAGCGCGAGGGCGGCGTGCGCACCGCCGTGCCGCTTGAGCACGGCGCCCACGTCCTCCTTGCGGGCGTCGATGACCAGGTCGGCACCCAGCTCGGCGGCCAGGGCGAGCTTCTCGTCGGTGACGTCGATCGCCGCCACGGTGGCTCCGGCGATCTTCGCGTACTGCACGGCGAGGTGGCCGAGACCGCCGATACCGGAGACGGCCACGAGCTGGGCGGGCCGGACACCGGCGACCTTCAGCGCCTTGTACGTGGTCACACCCGCGCAGGTCAGAGGCGCCGCGTCACGCGGATCCACACCCTCCGGCACCGGCTGGGCGAAGTCGGCCCAGGCGAGCATCTTCTCGGCATACCCGCCGTCGCAGCCGTACCCGGTGTTGATCTGCTGCTCGCACAGCGTCTCCCAGCCGGACAGACAGTGCTCGCACCGCCCGCAGGCCCTGCCCAGCCAGGGCGCCGCCACACGCTGCCCGACCGACAGATGGGTGACCCCCTCACCGAGCTTCTCGACAAGGCCGACACCCTCGTGGCCGGGGACCAACGGCAGGCTCGGCCTGACCGGCCAGTCGCCGTGCGCGGCGTGGATGTCGGTGTGGCACAACCCGGAGGCCTCCAGCCGCACACGGACCTGACCGGGACCGGGCTCCGGGTCGGGGCGCTCCTCGATGACCAGAGGCTCACCGAACACTCGTACGACCGCTGCCTTCATGATCTGCCTCTCCTCTGTTCGCGTCCGGTTCCAGACTCGGCGCAGTGGGGGTGGTCCGGCAGGGGTCACTGGTCCTGCCGGGGGACCGATCGGCCTTGGATTCGACCGCAAGGGCCGGGTGCCGTCCGGGTCCCCGCCCCGGGCCGGGCGGCCCCTGGCATCCGGCGGGCGTCGGGCACACCCTGGAAGTGGCAGGCCGTACGAGTGCGTCCGTACGAGTGAAGAGGGCCGTGATGAACACTTCGCCAAGTTCCACCATGCTGCGTGTACTGCCGGCCGAGGACCGGGACCGGCTGATGCAGCTCGCCCAGGAGGTGTCGTTCCCCAAGGGGGCGCGCCTCTTCGAGGAGGGTCGGCTCGCCGACCGGTTCTGGATCATCCGCACCGGCACCGTGGCCCTCGACATGCATGTCCCCGGGTGCCGTGCGGCCGTCATCGAGACGCTCGGACACAACGAACTCCTCGGCTGGTCCTGGCTGTTCGCCCCGCACATCTGGCATCTGGGCGCCGAGACGACGAGCCCGATGCGCGCCTACGAGTTCGACGCCGCCGCGGTACGCACGCTGTGCCGGGCGGACCCGTCGCTGGGCATGCTGGTGACCCAGTGGGTGGGCGACGTCCTCGCGCACCGGCTGCGGTCGGCGCGGACCAGGCTGCTGGACCTGTACGCCCCGTACGGAAGCGGTGACCCCCGATGACGACGGCCGGGGACCGGGCCGGCCGAGAAGCCCCCGTGCACGGCGGCCCGCGCATCGTGAGCGACGTGATGACCTCGACGGTCGCCGCCATCGGCCGAGGGGCGGCCTTCAAGGAGATCGTCCGGGTCATGCAGGACTGGAAGGTCAGCGCCCTGCCCGTCCTGGAGGGCGAGGGCCGGGTCGTCGGTGTCGTGTCGGAGGCCGACCTGCTGCCCAAGGAGGAGTTCCGGGACAGCGACCCGGACCGGGCCGTCCAGCTCAAACGCCTCGCCGATCTCGCCAAGGCCGGGGCGCTGACCGCCGGGGAACTGATGACCTCCCCGGCCCTCACCGTCCACGCGGACGCCACCCTCGCGCAGGCCGCGCACACCATGGCGCACGCCAAGGTCAAAAGGCTCCCCGTCGTCGACAAGCTGGGCATGCTGCAGGGCGTGGTCAGCCGCGGCGATCTCCTCAAGGTGTTCCTGCGCGACGATGACGAGATCGCCGAGGAGGTCGGCCGGGAAGTCGTGGCGTACGTCTTCCCGGCGCCCGCGTCGAACGTCCGGGCCGAGGTGTGCGAGGGCGTGGTCACCCTTGTCGGCCACACCCCCGACACCTCCCTGGCCGCCGTGGCCGCACGCCTGGTGCGGGCCGTCGAGGGAGTCGTGGACGTGCAGTTCGACCTCAGGAAGGGCCCGCACGGCTGACCGAACCGCGGCGTCCTATGCCGTACGCCCCGCCACCAGCCACTTCGAGGGAAGCTCGATGCGCCTGCCGTCGGCCGTGAACTCGGTGGTGATCAGCGGGAGTTCGCCGCTCGCGAGGATCGTGAGGCCCGTGGTGCGAAGGTAGTCGGGGATCGCGGCGTCGCTCACCTCGCCGGGTGCGATGCCGTGCCGGAAGACGGGCGCGAGCTTCGCCGGCGGGCCTTCGGGGCTCTGTGCCAGGCCCCTGAGGACGGCCCCTGCGGCTTCGGCCAGTTCGACGACGAAGGCCCGGCCGCGCTCCCCCACCAGGGCCGCCAGGCTGTTCACCAGCGGCTGCCGGTCGTCCGGTTCGCACTGGTGGAGCACTCCGCGCATATAGACGTTGGCGTCGCCGAGTTCGGCGTGCAGCGTCTCGGCGTCGTTCTTCTCGGACCCGTCGAACAGCCGGTAACGGGCCTGCCCCGCCCGGTCGGCGCGGCGGGCATGGTCGAGCGCCGCGGCCGAGAGGTCGGCGCCGACGACGTGCGGGAACCGGTCGGCGAGGAAGCGTGTCTGGGTTCCGTTGCCGCAGCCGAGGTCCACGAGGGGCAGCCCGGGAGCCGCCAAGTGCCGTTCGAACAGGGGGAGATGGACGCCGACGGTCAGCGCGGGCTCCGCGTCCCAGAAGACCGCCCCCGGCTCCTCGGAAGCCTCGCGCCAGAAGCCCTCCCAGGCCTCCCTGTACCGACTCGTCACGCTCATGCCCGCTCCCCAGGTTGTGCCGGCGGCCCGCCGGTCGTGGCAGGCCAGATCGGTCTACCGCGCCGGGGGTGAGGCGACAAGCGGGACGCGCATTCCTTCACGGCTCATTCGATACCCGTACGCCGTGGTGCGCCCCCCGAACCCCGATCGCCCCCTTTGCCCCGGGCGTCGCGGGGTCTCAGCGTCGGGGCAGGCTCAGTTCGAACCACACGGTCTTGCCCGCGGTCGTCCGGCTGGCTCCCCACTCGCGGGCGAGGGTGCTCACCACCCGCAGGCCGCGCCCGAACTCGTCGGTGGGCCCGGCGCTGAGCAGGGTCGGCAGCGTGTGGTCGCCGTCCGCCACCTCGCACAGCAGGGTGTCGCCGCGCACCAGGCGCAGTTCGACCTGGCGGTTGTGCGTATGCCGTACCGCGTTGGTGACGAGCTCGTCGGCCATCAGCACCGCGTGGTCGGCCACGGCGTTCAGGCGCCACTCGTGGAGCTGTTCGCGGACGACGGCGCGGGCCCGGCCGGCCTCGGCCGGGTCGAGCGCGAACCGCCACTCGGCCACGTCCTCGGGCTCGATGCCGTTGAGCCGGGCCATCAGCAGGGCCACGTCGTCCTTGCGGCCGCCGCGGGTGCCCAGGGTGCGGATGATGGTGTCGCAGGCGGCGTCCATGGAGGCGGCCGGATGGGCGGCGGACTCGCAGAGCGTGGCGAGGCCGACGCCGATGTCCTCGCCGCGTACCTCGACCAGGCCGTCGGTGCACATCACCAGGCGGTCGCCGGGCGCCACCGGGATCCGTACGGCCTCGAAGGGCACGCCTCCGACCCCGATGGGCGCGCCGGTCGGCAGGTCGAGCAGATCGCTGCGGCCGTCCTCGGCGCGGACCAGCACGGGAGGGATGTGGCCCGCGTTGGCGAGGTGGAGCTCGCCTGCGATCGGGTCGTAGACCGCGTACAGGCAGGTCGCGAGGTAGTGCTCGCCGAGCCGCTGGGCGAGGTCGTCGAGGTTGCGCAGGAGCTGTGCGGGCGGCAGGTCGAGCGCCGCCATGGTCTGGACGGCGGTGCGCAACTGGCCCATCATCGCCGCGGAGTTCAGGCCGTGGCCCATGACGTCGCCGACGACCAGGGCGGTGCGCGAACCGGGCAGCTTGACGGAGTCGAACCAGTCGCCGCCGACCCGCCCCAGCAGCGTACCGGGCAGATAGCGGGTGGCGATGTCGCAGCCGGCCATGCGCGGGGCGATGTGCGGCAGCATGCTGTCCTGGAGGGTCTCGGCGACGTTCTCCTGGTACGTGTACATGCGGGCGTTGTCGAGCACGAGCCCTGCGCGGGCGGCGAGTTCGGCGCCGGTGGCACGGTCCATGTCGTTGAACTCGACGCGCTCCGGGTGACGCAGCAGGATCATGAAGCCGAGCACCACGTTGCGGGCCTTCAGCGGGACGACCAGCATGGAGCGGCCCGTGATGAGCGGGCGGATGTCGCGCTTCTCGAACTGCGCGGCGATCATGTGCCCCATCTGCTCGCTGATGCGCGGCACGAGGACGGGCTCGCCGGTGGTCATGCACTGGAAGAACGGCGTGTGCGCCGGGAAGGGCATGGCCTCGCCCACCGGCACGACGTCGTCCCAGCGGCCGGGTTCGTCGGTGTGCTCCAGAGCGACCCGGTGCCACATGGTGGTCGTGTCGGGCACGCCGTCGGGGAACCCCTCACCGGCGACGACCTGTTCGCGCAGGTAGGTGCCCGCGACGTCGGTGAACCGGGGCACGACGGCCCGGCTGACCTCGACGATGGTCCGCGACAGGTCGAGCGAGGTGCCGATGCGCCCGCTGACCTCGTTCAGGAACTCCAGTCGCTCGCGTACGGCGACGTACTCCAGGTCCTCGCGCTCGTCCTCCTCCGCGGTCACGGGCAGGGGCGCTCCGGCGGCCACCGCGCGGGCCGCCCGCTCGCGGCGGGCCTTGCGCTCGGCGCGCCGGGGCACGCCCCAGTCGGGGGTCACCGGCACCCGGTCGTTCTGGCTGAACTCCAGTATGGGATAGCCCAGTTCGAGGACCTGCGCGACGATGCGGGCGCTCTCGCCGACGCTCATGCTGGGCAGGATCTCGGGGAGCCTGCGGGCCAGCTCCGGTGCGCCGGGGAAGTCGGTGTGCAGGGCGAAACCGGGCGCGATGCGCTCGACGGCCAGGTGGTCGGAGGCGTCGCCCTCGTGGCGCAGCGCTTCCGCGTCGGCGGCCAGCACCAGCAGCCGCTCCTGTCCCGGGCCCACCAGCGGGTACGCCCACCACAGGACGTCCACGCGGTCCGGCCCGTCCACCGTGAGCCGGGCGCGGCCCGCCGCCGGGTACGAGAGGCGTCCGTCGAGGGAGGACTCCAGGTCGGGGCCGAGTCCGTCGTACGCCGCGTACGACCCGTAGGGCGTCAGGTCCTCGTCGTCGGGGAGCGCTCCGGAGACGGGGAGCAGGTCGACGGCCGGGCGGCCCACCGCGTCCTGCCTGGACGCGCCGAACAGACGCCGGGCGCCGGTGCTCCAGTGCGACACGAGTCCTTCGCGGTCCACGACGACCACGGCCAGGCGGATCCGTCCGGAGGCAGCGTGCTCCGCCGCACCGCTCCCGGCCGTCCGGTCAGGAGGTGCGCCGGTTTCGGTGCCACGGTCGGTATGACGCTCCATGGCCCAGACCCTTTCTCCCACGGCTGCTGAAGATCCGTGCCGCCCCCCACTACCGTACGGCGGTGGCCGGTTGCGATGTGTGGCAATACGGGAATTGGACTCCCCGGTAGCCTCCGGCGCGCGCCGTCCGGCGGTCGGCCGCCGGGACCCGCCGCGACCCGCCGGAGATCGGCGCCGACCCTGGGCCGGTCGTGTGCCGGTCCTGGGCTAGTCCTCGTGTCCGAGTTGCAGGTCGCGTTCCGTCCTGCCGCCGCCGGCCATCTGCAGGACGGTGGCCACCGGAGGGTATCCGGCCGCGATGACGGTGTACTCGCCGGAGGACAGGTCGACGAACCGGAACGTTCCGTCGGTACCGGTGGTGAGTGTGTCCACCACGTTGCCCGCGGCGTCCAGCAGGGTCACCCGGGCGTCCTCGACGGGACGTCCGCCGCCGGCCCGCACGGTGCCGCGCAGCACGGCGCCGCCCGCGAGCTCGACGTCCTGGCGGGTCTCTCGCGCGGCCTGCACGGTGACGGGCAGCGCGGCCGGGCGGAAGGCGGGCGCGCTCGCCGCGAGGGTGTACTCGCCCGCCACCAACTCCGTGATGACATAGCCACCTTCGCGTCCACTGCGGGTGGTGGCGACGACCTCCCCGTGGACGTTGGTGAGCGTCACGGTGGCCTCCCGCACCGGGGTGCCGTCCGCGGTCAGCACGCTCCCGGCCAGGCGTCCGGCGCCGCCGAGCACGACGTCCAGCTCGACCGGGCGTTCCCCGACGGTCACGGAGACGGCCTGCGGCTGGTGGCCGCCGGCCGCGGCGATCAGGACGTACGACCCCGATCCGGGCGTGGACAGCGCGTACCGTCCGTCCTCGCCGCTGGCGCCCCGCCCGATCTGGCGTCCCGCGATGTCGATGAGGGTGAGCGCGGCGCGCGGGACGACGGTCCCGTCGGGGTGCTGCACCGTTCCGCAGACGGGGATTCCGGCGGCGTACGACGAACGGGCCCCCGGGATCGGCACGGACACGGCGGCTTCGGTCACGGGGTCGGCGGTGTCGGCGGCGGGCATGTGGTGGGACACCAGTGGTTTCTCCTTGAGGAAGAAGGCGATGAGCAGGCCCAGGACGAGTACCGGCACCAGGTAGAGGAAGATCCGCGGCATGGCGTCGGCGTAGGCGCCGATGTAGTCCTCGCGCAGGGCGGCGGGCATCGCGTGGACGAGCTGCGGGGTGAGGGACTCGGCGTCCGGCAGGCCGCCGGCCGCCCGGGCGGGGACCCGGTCGGCGAGGGCGTCGGCGAGCCGGTTCGCGAACAGCGTGCCGAAGACGGCGGCGCCGACACTGCCGCCGATCTGACGGAAGTAGTTGTTGGCGCTGGTCGCGGTGCCGAGGTCGGCCGGAGGCACGGAGTTCTGCACGGCGAGGACGAGGACCGGCATCACCATGCCGATACCGGCGCCCAGGACGGCCATCCAGATGCTGTAGTGCAGTCGGGGCGTGTCGACTTCGAGGCGGGACAGGAGCCACATGCCGACGGCCGCGAGCGCGCCGCCGAGGACCGGAAAGACCTTGTAGCGGCCGGTGTGGGTGATGAGTTGTCCGGAGATGACGGAGGCGCCGACGATGCCGCCCATCATGGGGAGCATCAGCAGCCCGGACTCGGTCGCGCTCGCGCCGTCGACCATCTGCAGGAACGTCGGCAGATAGCTGGCGGCGCCGAACAGGGCGATGCCGATCACCAGGCCCACAAGAGCGGTGACGTTGAAGACGCCGTCCCTGAACAGCCGCAGCGGGATGAGAGGTTCGGCCGCGAAGTGCTCGGCGACGAGGAAGAGGACCGTCGCGGCGAGGGCGCCCGCGCCGAGCCCCAGGATGACCCGCGAGTCCCAGGCGTACTCGGTGCCGCCCCAACTGGTCAGCAGGACCAGGCAGGTTGAGGCGGCGGCGAGCAGCAGCACGCCGAGGAGGTCCAGGCGCCCCCGGGCGGCGGGCTTCGGGAGCTTCAGTACGGCGGTGACGACGAGCAGGGTCAGCAGGCCGAAGGGCACGTTGATGTAGAAGCACCACCGCCACGTGAGGTGGTCGGTGAAGTAGCCCCCGAGGAGCGGTCCGGCGACCGAGGCGAGGCCGAACGCGGCGCCGATCAGGCCCATGAAGCGGCCGCGTTCGCGGGGCGGCACGATGTCCGCGATGATCGCCTGCACGCCGATCATGAGACCGCCGGCGCCGACGCCCTGGACGGCGCGGAAGGCGATCAGCTGGTCCATGGTGTGCGACCGGCCGGCGAGGGCCGAGCCGATGACGAACACGACGATCGCGAACTGGAAGACGCCCTTGCGGCCGAACAGGTCGCCGAGCTTGCCGTAGACGGGGAGTCCGACGGTGGAGGTGAGCAGGTAGGCGGTGATCGCCCAGGACATCCGGTCCAGGCCGTGCAGCTCCCCGACGATCTTCGGGAGGGCGGTGGCGACGATCATCTGCTCCAGGGCCGCGAGCAGCAGCGCGAGCATGAGGCCGACGAAGACCAACCGCACCCGGCGCGGGCCGAGTTCGACCGGCGCGGCTACGGGAGGGGCGGGGTGCTGCGGGGGCGAAACGGCCGGTTCGTCCTGCACCAGAGTGATCCCGCCCACGTACCGCTCCCCTCGTCGCACCTACTGCACGAATCCCGCATTACGCGACAACTGCGAGTAAGTGCGACGAGTTACGGCACAACGCTGCACCGGACGGAGATCCACTCGAACCGGTGAGCGCGCCAACGCGCCCCCGGCGGCCGCCCCTTGGGCGCCCTCCGGGGGCGCCTCCGGCGCCGCCCCCCGGCCGGCTTCCGGCTGCCTTTCGGGCTACTTCTCCATCTCGGCGGCGAGATTGACGAGCAGCGCGTCGTAGATCCGGGCGAGACCCTTGGGCGCGAAGGTCCGCTCGAAGAAGCCGCCGATGCCGCCGGCGCCGTCCCAGACGGTGGTCACGACGACGCGGGACTTGCCCTCACCGGCCGGGGTGACGCGCCAGGTGGTGACCATCGAGGAGTTGCGGTCCTTCTCGACGAGCTCACCGTCGGTGGGCTCGCTGACCTCGAAGAGGCAGTCGCGGATGCGCTTGCTGGTGGCCTGCAGCTTCCAGTGGACGAGGGTGCCCTCGCCGTCGCCGCCCTCGCGCACCTCGTACTCGCTGAAGTGCTCGGGCAGCACCTTCTCGCGCGTGCCGCTGTAGTCGGCGAGGGCGTCGAACACCTTCTCCGCGTCCGCCGCGACGACTCGCTCCGTGGTGGCCTCGACCTGCGCCATTGCATTCCTCCAGCACCTGGGTTCTCGGGGTGGGGGCAAGCCAACCACCCCCCGGCCCGGCCGCCCAAATCGGGGCCCGTGCCGACCCGGGAAAAGCGGGTCGCACGATCAAGGGAACATGTGTTCTATTCTGTGGTCAGTGCTACCGAGGAGGCGTCATGCGCTGGGAGAACCTCACGGCGGACCCCGCCGGGGACCCCGCCCGGGATGCCGCGCTGTTCGGCGCGGACGCGGTGATCACCCGCACCTTCGACACCCCCGAGTTCCGCGGGATCACCTTCCACGAGATCCGGGCCAGGTCGATCGTGAACCGCGTGCCGGGGGCGTCACGGATGCCGTTCGAATGGACGGTCAACCCCTATCGAGGCTGCTCGCACGCATGCGTGTACTGCTTCGCGCGCAAGACCCACAGCTATCTCGACCTCGACACGGGACTCGACTTCGACTCCCAGATCGTGGTGAAGGTCAACGCGCCCGAGCTGCTGCGCCGCAGGCTGGGCTCGCAGCGCTGGCTCGGCGAGCACATCGCGATGGGCACCAACGTCGACTGCTACCAGCGCGCGGAGGGCCGCTACCGTCTGATGCCGGGCATCATCGCGGCCCTGCGCGACCACGCGAACCCCTTCTCGATCCTGACGAAGGGCACGCTGATCCTGCGCGACCTCGACCTGCTGAAGCAGGCGTCGGAGGTCACGGACGTCGGGATCTCCGTCTCCGTCGGCTTCACCGACACCGAGCTGTGGCGCACGGTGGAGCCGGGCACGCCCGCGCCGGAGCGCCGTCTGGACGCCGTACGCACGCTGTCGGACCACGGCATCGACTGCGGGGTTCTGATGGCCCCCGTGATCCCCTTTCTCGGCGACCACCCGGCCCAACTGCGCGCCACCGTGCGGGCCGTCGCGGCCTCCGGCGCCACCTCGGTGACCCCGCTCGTGCTGCATCTGCGTCCCGGCGCCCGCGAGTGGTTCATGGCCTGGCTGGAGCACCATCACCCCTACCTCGTACGCCGTTACGAGCGGCTGTACGCGGAGGGCGCGTACGCCCCGAAGTGGTATCAGCGCCGGATCACCCGTCAGGTCCACGAACTGGCCCAGGAGTACGGCATCGGCCCCGCCCGCGCGGGGATGCCGCGCAGGATCACCGCGCCCGAGCCCGTCCCGCCGGCAGCCGAGCCGACGCAGCTCACCCTGCTCTGAGACCCTCCGGACGCCCCACCGGCGGCATCCGAGCGGATCGCGCGCCCCGATCGGGTCAACTCTGGTCGGAACCAGTTCTTTCGGGCGGCCGCTCCGGAACGATGCGGCGAAGGCCGTGGTGAGCACGGCTCACCATCCTCCGTTTCCGGGAGGCCTCATGAAGACAAGAGCAGCCGCGCTGTGCGGTGCCGCCGCGGTGGTGGCCGCGATGGTGGTCGCGGTCCCGGCCGACGCGAGCGCGGGCCCCGCCGCCGTGCCCTCCGCCGGCACGGCGAAGGTGATCTGGAAGAAGTGCGGCACCACGGCCTATCCTAGGCTGCAGTGCGCGTCGTTGAAGGTGCCGCTCGACCACAACCGTCCCGACGGCCGCCGGATCACGCTCGCGCTGTCGCGCGTCGCGCACACCGCGAAGACGTACCAGGGCCCTCTGCTGGTGAACCCGGGCGGGCCCGGCGGGAGCGGACTGACGCTCGCCGGATACGTGGCGTCCTCGCTGCCCGGGTCGGTGGCCGCGCAGTACGACGTCATCGGCTTCGACCCGCGCGGTGTGGGCAGGAGCGAGCCCGCGCTCGACTGCGAGCCGGGGCACTTCGACGCGGTGCGCCCGGACTCCGTACCGCTCACCCACGCCCTGGAGGAGGCGAACCTCAAGCGGGCCCGGTCGTTCGCCGCGGCGTGCGGGACCAAGTACAAGGGCGTCCTGCCGTACATCGACACGGTGAGCGCGGTCCGTGACATGGACTCGATCCGGCACGCGCTCGGCGCCGAGCGGATCAGCTACTTCGGGTACTCCTACGGGACCTATCTGGGCGCCGTGTACGCGAAGCTCTTCCCGGACCGCGTCCGCCGCCTGGTGCTCGACTCCGTCGTCGACCCCACCGGCGCCTGGTACGACGACAACATGCAGCAGGACCACGCCTTCAACGACCGCCACCGGGCGTTCATGGCGTGGGTCGCCAAGTACCACGCGACGTACAAGCTGGGCACCGACCCCGCGAAGGTCGAGGCCAAGTGGTACAGGATGCGGGCCGCGCTCGCCAGGAAGCCCGCCCAGAAGAAGGTGGGCGCCTCCGAGCTGGAGGACACCTTCATGCCCGGCGGCTACTACAACGGCTACTGGCCCCACCTCGCGAAGGCGTTCGCGGCCTACGTGAACGACAGGAACGCCGCCCCGCTGGTCGAGGCGTACGAGCACTTCGCCGCCGTCGACGCCTCCGGTGACAACGGCTACAGCGTCTACACCTCGGTGCAGTGCCGGGACGCGTCCTGGCCGCGCGACTGGAACCAGTGGCGCGAGGACAACTGGGCGGTGTACGACAAGGCACCGTTCATGGCGTGGAACAACGCCTGGTACAACGCACCGTGCGCGTTCTGGCCGACGGACACCCTGGAGCCGGTGGACGTGTCCAACGACGAGCTGCCCGCGGCACTGCTCTTCCAGGCCACGAACGACGCGGCCACACCGTACGAGGGCGGGGTCACCGTCCACCGTCTGCTGGCCGGTTCCGGTCTGGTCGTCGAGCAGGGCGGCGGGAACCACGGGATCACGCTGAGCGGGAACGCCTGCCTGGACAAGTACCTGGCGGCGTATCTGAAGGACGGCACGGTGCCGCACAGCGGTGGCGAGGTCGACGCGGTGTGCGAGAAGCGGCCCGACCCGAAGCCGCGGACCACGAAGGCGGCGTCCGGTTCCTCGCGCGGCTCGGCCCTGCACGGGCTGCTCGGCTTCCGCGGCTGAGAACCGCGAAAACCCGTTGGGGGCGTTGTCAGTGCCATGGTCCACTCTGGACCCATGAGTGAGCTGACCAGGATTCCCGCCCCCGACGGGGTCGCCCCCGCCGCCGCGTACACACATGTCGTCATGGGGAGCGGCCGCTTCGTCGCGGTCTCCGGACAACTCGCCCTGGACGAGAGCGGCGAGCTCGTCGGCGAGGGCGACGCGGCGGCACAGGCCCGGCAGGTCTTCGAGAACCTGCGCCGCTGCCTGGCCGCCGCCGGGGCCGGCTTCGACGACGTCGTCAAACTCACCTTCTTCGTCACGGACATGGCCCACATGCCCGCGATCCGGGCGGCCCGCGCCGAGCACATACCCGACGACCGCCTCCCGGCCGCCTCGGCCGTCCAGGTCGCGGCGCTCGTCCGTCCCGAGTTCCTGATGGAGATCGAGGCGTACGCGGTGCTCGCTACGTGAGCGCTCTGCGCGTCCGGGAGATGACCGTGGCCGACTGCGACCGTGTCGCCGAGATCCGCGTCCGCGGCTGGCAGACCGCCTACCCGGGCCTGGTGCCACGGTCGTACCTCGACGCGATGAGCGTGACGGAGGACGCCGAGCGGCGGCGCAGGCACTTCGCATCGGGCGACTCGCGCATCGTGCACCTGGTCGCCGAGCGGGGCGGCGAAGTGATCGGCTGGGCCTGCCACGGCCCGTACCGGGACGGTGAAGTCCGCACCGCGGATGCCGAGTTGTACGCGATCTACGCACATCCCGAGCACGTCGGCACCGGAGTGGGGCGTGCCCTGCTGCGGGAGTCCACCACCCGGTGCACCGCCGACGGGTATCCGCGGATGCTGCTGTGGGTGCTGAAGAAGAACACCGGCGCGCGCCGCTTCTACGAGCGGGCAGGGTTTCGTCCCGACGGAGCCGAGGAGCCGTTCGAGGCGAACGGGTACGCGGTGCCCGAGGTGCGGTACGCCCGGGCGATGTCCGGCGGCGGGGCCGGCTGAGGCGGGCTCATCGCTCGACGGGCAGCCGGGCCAGTGCGTGGACCGCCGCCTCGGCGAGCGCCGGATGGGCGAGCGCCTCGGTCAGGGCGGGCCTCGCGCGTGCGTCGCCCATCGCGCCGAGGCCGTCGATACAGGCGAGCGCGACCCGGCGGTACGGATCATGCGGCCGGAGCCGGCGCTGCAGCGTGGTGATCAGGGCGGGCACGGCCTCGGGGGCGCGCAGCGCGGCAAGCAGCCGTACGGGATGGAGCGCGTAGGCGACGCGCAGCTCGTTGGTGGCGAGCGCCGCCGCGGCGCGGGCGGTGCGCGGATCGCCGAGCCGGGCGAGGGCGTACGCGGCGGACGCGCAGCGCTGCGGTTCGCGGTGGTTGAGCAGCAGGACGAGCGCCTCGAAGGCCCGCGGGTCCCCGGCGATCCCCAGCCGGAAGGCGACCAGTTCCCTGGCCCACAGGGGTTGCCCGGGGGCGGTCAGCACGGCCGCCAGTTCGTCGAGGTCGTCGGTCGCCACGAGGTGCTCGTATCCCGCCGAGGCCCCCGCCTCGCCGCGTAAACGCTCCGTGAGTGATCGCAACTCTTCGTCCATGCCGCCGAGCCTAGAGGCCTGCTGGAGCGGCGGGGACGTACATCACAAACTCGGGGGGTGGCGTGCTCGTTACCGGCGAGTTAAGCTCAGACGAGCGAGTTACCCACTCGCCTCTTGACTCGCGGTGGCCTGGTGACGCAGCTGCCGCGGGAGCAGTCGGTTCGGTACTTCAGGTACCTCAGCACGACAGTACGACGCGGCTTGGGACAGGGCCGGTCGGTTTTCACCGTTCTCCGGGCGCATGTGCTTCGCGCCCGCCGACGGCACCGGGCGTGTGCGCTCGTCAGCCCGGCAACACCCGCATCTGCCGCACTTCGTGCGCCCGTCGGCGTACCTGCGTGCGTACCTCTCAGTCGTCACCCTCTTCCTGGAGTCCCGCGATGGCCGCTCCCCTGTCCGACCCCTCCCTGTCCACGCTCAAGACCGTCGCCGTCGTCGGCCTCGGCACCATGGGCACCGGCATCACCGAGGTCCTGGCTCGCGCCGGCCGCGAAGTCATCGGCATCGACGTCAGCGAGGCCGCGGCCGCCCAGGCGGTCGTCTCGCTCGAAGCCTCCACCGCCCGCGCCGTGGGGCGCGGCCGTCTCACCGAGCAGGAGCGCGGCGACGTCCTGGCCCGCTTCCGGACGTTCACCGATCTGCAGGCGGCGGCCGACGCCGACCTGGTCATCGAGGTGGTCCCGGAGTCGTACGAGATCAAGCAGCAGGTCTTCCGCGCGCTCGACGGCATCGTGCGCCCGGAGACGATCCTCGCGACCGGCACCAACGCCCTCTCGGTGACGCGTCTGGCGGCCGACTCGGCCCGTCCGGAACGCGTGCTCGGACTGCACTTCTTCAACCCGGCCCCGGCGATGAAGCTGGTCGAGGTCGTCTCGTCCGTGCTGACCGCGCCCGCGGCCGTCGCCGCGGTCACCGACCTCGCGGTGGACCTCGGCAAGGAGCCCGTCGCGGTCGGTGACCGCCCCGGCTTCGTCGCGGACGGGCTGCTGTTCGGCTATCTCAACCAGGCAGCGGCGATGTACGAGGCCAAGTACGCCTCCCGCGAGGACATCGACGCCGCGATGAAGCTCGGCTGCGGTCTGCCCATGGGCCCGCTCGCCCTGCTCGACCTGATCGGCATCGACACCGCGCGCACGGTCCTGGAGGCCATGTACGCCGAGTCGCACGACCGGCTGCACGCTCCCGCCCCCCTCCTCAAGCAGCTCAGCGAGGCGGGCCTGACCGGCCGCAAGTCGGGGCGCGGCTTCTACACGTACGAGGCCCCCGGCAGCGCCACCGTCGTGCAGGACGCGCTGACGCCGCAGGAGGGCGCCGCCCTGACCTCCGGACGTACGATCCGCTCGGTCGGTGTCGCGGGCTCCGGGACCATGGCGTCCGGTATCGCGGAGGTGTTCGCGAAGGCCGGGTACGAGGTGGTCCTCGCCGCCCGCAGCGAGGAGAAGGCACAGGCCGCCAAGGCCCGGATCGGCAAGTCGCTCGCGCGCTCCGTCGACAAGGGCCGGATGACCGCCGAGGCCGCCGCCGCGACCCTGGACCTGATCACCCCGGCCGGCTCCTACGACGCCTTCGCCGAGGTCGACCTGGCCCTGGAGGCCGTGGCCGAGGATCTGGAGATCAAGCAGCAGCTCTTCGCCGCGTTCGACAAGGTCTGCAAGCCCGGCGCGATCCTCGCCACGACCACCTCCTCGCTGCCCGTGGTGGCCTGCGCCCGCGCCACCTCGCGCCCGCAGGACGTGATCGGCATGCACTTCTTCAACCCGGCTCCGGCGATGAAGCTGGTCGAGGTCGTGCGCACCGTGCTGACCGCGGACGATGTGCACGCCACGGTCCGCGAGGTCTGCACGAAGATCCGCAAGCACCCGGTGGACTGCGGCGACCGCGCCGGTTTCATCGTGAACGCGCTGCTGTTCCCGTACCTGAACAACGCGATCAAGATGGTGCAGGAGCACTACGCGACCCTCGACGACATCGACGCCGCCATGAAGCTGGGCGGCGGCTACCCGATGGGCCCGTTCGAGCTGCTGGACGTGGTCGGCCTGGACGTCTCCCTGGCCATCGAGAAGGTGCTGCACCGCGAGTTCCGCGACCCGGGCCTCGCCCCGGCGCCGCTCCTGGAGCACCTGGTGGCCGCGGGCTGCCTCGGCCGCAAGACGGGCCGCGGCTTCCGCGAATATGCCCGGCGCTGAGCCGGCCGAGGACCGGTACAGGGAGTCCGCCGACTGGGGCGGGCTCCTGGACCCGGGCGGCCATCTCCCGCCCGCCCTGTCCTGCGACCCCCCGCCCAGCCAGGGCGGGGGAACCCCCGGTCATGAGCGCTCTCCTGCGCCCATGCAGTACGTTCGGGTCATGTCCCAGCCCGCCAAGTCCTCACGTACACCGGCTACGACCGACGCACCGGAAAGTGCCGCCGGCACACGCGCCGCCGCCCAGCGGCTCAAGATGCGCCGGGAGCTGGCGGCCGCGGCCATGGAGCTGTTCGCGACCAAGGGGTACGAGGCGACCACCGTCGACGAGATCGCCGCCCAGGCCGGTGTCGCGCGCCGCACGTTCTTCCGCCACTTCCGCTCCAAGGAAGAGGCGATCTTCCCGGACCACGACGACACCCTGGTGCGCGCCGAGGCGGTGCTCAACGCGGCCCCCGCGCACGAGCACCCGCTCGACACCGTGTGCCGCGGCATCAAGGAAGTCATGAAGATGTACGCGGCCTCCCCGGCCGTGTCCGTCGAGCGCTACCGGCTCACCCGCGAGGTGCCCACCCTGCGCGAGCGTGAGATCGCCTCGGTCGCCCGCTACGAACGCCTCTTCACCCGCTATCTCCTCGGCCACTTCGACGAGCACGCCCACGACGACGACGCCAACGACGACCCGCTGCTGGCGGAGGTCGCCGCGTCGGCCGTGGTCACCGCCCACAACCACGTACTGCGGCGCTGGCTGCGGGCCGGCGGCCAGGGGGATGTCGAGGCCCAGCTCGACCACGCGTTCTCGATCGTGCAGAAGACGTTCGGAACCGGTATAGGCGCCGGGCCCGAGGCCGCGCCTGTGCCTGCGCCCGCTTCCTCCTTCACGGAGGGGGATGTCCTGGTGACCGTCGCCCGCGTCGATGCCCCGCTGGAGCAGGTCATGCGAACCATCGAGCAGGCGCTGCGGGAACGGTCGTAGTCACTTCCGTCACAGAACCGCAGCTCCGCCGCTTGTCCTCAAACGCCGGACAGGCTTTTCGCCCCCCTCGCCGGACGGGCCGAAAACGCCCCGTCCGGCGTTTTTGTACCCCCGTCTGATCGATCATCGCTCAGGTGTTACGTAAAGATTTCACCTGAGCGCAACCTATGGCACTGCGTGCCTTGCCAGGTGACACGCGGTGCCATACGTTGATGTTGTCCGGGCGGCCGGCGTGCAGAGACCTTTCGTACGTCGGCTGTCCCCGCAAGCCACTGGCGAGCGCGCCCGGACGCCTGCGTCACAGGCACCCTTCGCGCCACAAAGCGCTGCCGTAGCACCACCTTCGCCGAACCGACGGCACACCCTCACACCACAGCAGCACACCGACGTAACCCTCAGCGTCTCCCCTCAAGACGCCTTTCGCCGGAGGCAACACCGTGAAGGAAATCCTGGACGCGATTCAGTCGTCGGAGTCGACCTCCGCCGACATCGCCGCTCTGCCGCTCCCCGAGTCGTACCGCGCGGTCACCGTGCACAAGGACGAGGCGGAGATGTTCGCCGGCCTCAGCACCCGCGACAAGGACCCCCGCAAGTCACTGCACCTGGACGAGGTGGCGGTGCCGGAGCTCGGCCCGGGCGAGGCCCTGGTGGCCGTGATGGCCTCCTCGGTCAACTACAACTCGGTGTGGACCTCGATCTTCGAGCCCGTCTCCACCTTCAGCTTCCTGGAGCGCTACGGGCGCCTCTCGGAGCTCACCAAGCGCCATGACCTCCCGTACCACGTCATCGGCTCCGACCTCGCGGGCGTCGTCCTGCGCACCGGCCCCGGCGTGAACGCCTGGCAGCCCGGTGACGAGGTCGTCGCGCACTGTCTCTCCGTCGAGCTGGAGTCCTCCGACGGCCACAACGACACGATGCTCGACCCCGAGCAGCGCATCTGGGGCTTCGAGACGAACTTCGGCGGCCTCGCCGAGATCGCGCTCGTCAAGTCCAACCAGCTGATGCCGAAGCCGGACCACCTCAGCTGGGAGGAGGCGGCGGCTCCCGGTCTGGTGAACTCGACCGCGTACCGCCAGTTGGTCTCCCGCAACGGCGCCGGCATGAAGCAGGGCGACAACGTCCTCATCTGGGGCGCCAGCGGCGGCCTGGGCTCGTACGCCACGCAGTTCGCGCTGGCCGGCGGCGCCAACCCCATCTGCGTCGTGAGCAGCGAGCAGAAGGCGGACATCTGCCGGAAGATGGGCGCCGAGGCGATCATCGACCGCAACGCCGAGGACTACCGGTTCTGGAAGGACGAGCACAACCAGGACCCGCGCGAGTGGAAGCGCTTCGGCAAGCGCATCCGTGAGCTGACCGGCGGCGAGGACGTGGACATCGTCTTCGAGCACCCGGGCCGCGAGACCTTCGGTGCCTCCGTCTACGTCACCCGCAAGGGCGGCACCATCGTCACCTGCGCCTCGACCTCGGGCTACAACCACGAGTACGACAACCGCTACCTGTGGATGTCCCTGAAGCGGATCATCGGCTCGCACTTCGCCAACTACCGCGAGGCCTGGGAGGCCAACCGCCTCGTCGCGAAGGGCAAGATCCACCCGACGCTCTCCAAGGTGTACTCCCTGGAGGAGACCGGGCAGGCCGCGTACGACGTGCACCGCAACCTCCACCAGGGCAAGGTGGGCGTGCTCGCGCTCGCCCCCCGCGAGGGCCTCGGCGTGCGCGACGAGGAGAAGCGCGCCCAGCACATCGACGCCATCAACCGCTTCCGGAACATCTGAGGTCGACTGATGACAGAGCGCCAGAAGGACCGGCCGTGGCTGATGCGGACGTACGCCGGTCACTCCACGGCCGAGGCGTCCAACGAGTTGTACCGGCGCAACCTCGCCAAGGGTCAGACCGGCCTGTCGGTCGCGTTCGACCTGCCGACGCAGACCGGCTACGACCCCGACCACATCCTCGCCCGCGGCGAGGTGGGCCGGGTCGGGGTCCCGGTCTCGCACGTCGGTGACATGCGCCGTCTCTTCCAGGACATCCCCCTGGAGCAGATGAACACCTCGATGACGATCAACGCCACCGCCATGTGGCTGCTGGCGCTCTATCAGGTCGTCGCGGAGGAGCAGGGTGCGGACATCGCCCAGCTCCAGGGCACGACCCAGAACGACATCGTGAAGGAGTACCTGTCGCGGGGCACGCACGTGTTCCCGCCGGTCCCCTCGCTCCGTCTGACGACGGACATGATCTGCTACACCGTCAACAACATCCCCAAGTGGAACCCGATCAACATCTGCAGCTACCACCTGCAGGAGGCGGGAGCCACCCCGGTCCAGGAGATCGCGTACGCGATGTCCACCGCGATCGCCGTGCTGGACGCGGTGTTCGCGTCCGGCCAGATCCGCGAGGACCAGAAGGGGGACGTGGTCGCCCGTATCTCCTTCTTCGTGAACGCCGGCGTCCGCTTCGTCGAGGAGATGTGCAAGATGCGGGCGTTCGGCCGCATCTGGGACAAGATCACGCGCGAGCGGTACGGCATCGAGAACCCCAAGCACCGGCGCTTCCGCTACGGCGTCCAGGTCAACTCCCTCGGTCTGACCGAGGCGCAGCCGGAGAACAACATCCAGCGGATCGTGCTGGAGATGCTGGCCGTGACGCTCTCCAAGGACGCACGCGCGCGTGCCGTCCAACTCCCGGCCTGGAACGAGGCGTTGGGCCTGCCCCGGCCCTGGGACCAGCAGTGGTCGCTGCGCATGCAGCAGGTGCTCGCCTACGAGAGCGACCTGTTGGAGTACGCGGACATCTTCGAGGGCTCGCACGTCATCGAGGCCAAGGTGACCTCCCTGATGGAGGAGTCGCTCGCCGAGATCGACCGCATCCAGGAGATGGGCGGCGCGATGGCGGCCGTCGAGTCGGGCTATCTGAAGTCGCAGCTCGTCGCCTCGCACGCCGAGCGCCGGGCCCGGATCGAGAGCGGCGCCGAGAAGATCATCGGCGTGAACATCTTCGAGTCGACCGAACCGAACCCGCTCACGGCCGACCTGGACGCCGCGATCCAGACGGTCGACCCGGCGGTCGAGGCACGCGTCACCTCCGCGCTCAAGGACTGGCGCGACACCCGCTACCAGCCGCCCTTCAACCACCCGCGCCCGTGCAAGGCGCTGGAGAAGCTGAAGGAGGCCGCGCAGGGCACCGGCAACCTCATGGAGGCCACCCTGGAGTGCGCCCGCGCCGGCGTCACGACCGGCGAGTGGTCCGGCGCCCTGCGCGAGGTGTTCGGCGAGTTCCGGGCCCCCACCGGTGTCTCGTCCGCGCCCGTCGCGGTCACCGCCGAGGAGGGCACCGCGCTCGCCCTGGTGCGGCGCAAGGTGGACCTGACCGCCAAGGAGATGGGCGTCGGCAAGCTCCGCTTCCTGGTGGGCAAGCCGGGCCTGGACGGGCACTCCAACGGTGCCGAGCAGATCGCCGTGCGGGCCCGCGACGCCGGGTTCGAGGTGGTCTACCAGGGCATCCGGCTCACGCCCGAGCAGATCGTGGACGCGGCCCTCGCGGAGGACGTGCACGGCGTGGGCCTGTCCATCCTGTCCGGCTCGCACGCGCAGCTGGTGCCGGACGTCCTCGACCGGCTCCGCGAGGCCGGTGCGACCGACATCCCGGTGATCGCGGGCGGGATCATCCCGAACGCCGACGCCGAACAGCTGCGGGCCGCCGGAGTGGCCGCGGTGTTCACCCCGAAGGACTTCGACATCACCGGAATCATCGGCCGTATCGTCGACGAGATCCGCAAAGCGAACAAGCTCGACCCCCTGGAGGTCCTCGCATGACCAGCCCCGTCAACCGCCTGCGTCCGCGGCGTTCCTGCCTGGCCGTGCCCGGCTCGAACCCCCGCTTCCTGGAGAAGGCGCAGGGCCTGGCCGCCGACCAGGTCTTCCTCGACCTGGAGGACGCGTGCGCGCCGCTCGCCAAGCCCGAGGCGCGGCACACCATCGTCAAGTTCCTCAACGAGGGCGACTGGACGGGCAAGACGCGGGTCGTGCGGGTGAACGACTGGACGACCGAGTGGACGTACCGCGATGTCGTCACGGTCGTCGAGGGCGCCGGCCAGAACCTCGACTGCATCATGCTGCCGAAGGTCCAGGACGCCCAGCAGATCGTGGCGCTCGACCTGCTGCTGACCCAGATCGAGAAGACGATGGGCTTCGAGGTCGGCAAGATCGGCATCGAGGCTCAGATCGAGAACGCCCAGGGTCTGAACAACGTCAACGCGATCGCGACGGCCTCGCAGCGCGTGGAGACGATCATCTTCGGCCCGGCCGACTTCATGGCCTCCATCAACATGAAGTCGCTGGTCGTCGGGGAGCAGCCGCCCGGCTACGGCGCGGACGCGTACCACTACATCCTGATGGCCATCCTGATGGCCGCCCGCGCCAACAACCTCCAGGCGATCGACGGCCCCTACCTGCAGATCCGCAACCAGGAGGGCTACAAGGCGGTCGCGCAGCGCGCCGCCGCGCTCGGCTTCGACGGCAAGTGGGTGCTGCACCCGGACCAGGTCGACGCGGCCAACGAGATCTTCTCGCCGTCGCAGGAGGACTTCGACCACGCCGAGCTGATCCTGGACGCGTACGACTTCTACACCTCCGAGGCGGGCGGCAAGAAGGGCTCCGCGATGCTCGGCGACGAGATGATCGACGAGGCCAGCCGCAAGATGGCCCTCGTCATCTCCGGCAAGGGCCGGGCCGCCGGCATGCAGCGCACGTCCAAGTTCGAAGCCCCGGAGGCCTGAGCACCATGCAGTTCGGACGCACCTACGAGGAGTTCGAGGTCGGCGCGGTCTACAAGCACTGGCCCGGAAAAACGGTCACCGAGTACGACGACCACCTCTTCTGTCTGCTCACCATGAACCACCACCCGCTCCACATGGACACCAACTATGCGGAGAACACGACGGACTTCGGCAGGAACGTCGTAGTCGGCAACTACATCTACTCGCTGCTGCTGGGGATGTCCGTGCCGGACGTGTCGGGCAAGGCGATCGCCAACCTGGAGATCGAGTCGCTGCGTCACGTGGCGCCGACCTTCCACGGCGACACGATCTACGGCGAGACGACGGTCCTCGACAAGACGCCCTCCAAGTCGAAGAACGACCGCGGGATCGTCTACGTGGAGACCAAGGGCTACAAGCAGGACGGCACGCTGGTCTGCGTGTTCCGCCGCAAGGTGATGGTCCCCACCGAGACGTACATCAAGGAGCGCGGCGGCGAGCAGCCCGGCCGCCCCCAGCTCAAGGAGCAGGAGAAGTAGCCATGGCGCGACTCGCCCAGACCGCCGGTCTCACCGACGTCCAGCAGGAGATCCTCTCCACCGTCCGCGACTTCGTGGACAAGGAGATCATCCCGGTCGCGACCGAGCTGGAGCACCGCGACGAGTACCCCCAGCAGATCGTCGACGGGCTCAAGGAGTTGGGCCTGTTCGGCCTGATGATCCCCGAGGAGTACGGCGGTCTGGGCGAGTCGCTCCTGACGTACGCACTGTGCGTCGAAGAGATCGCCCGCGGCTGGATGTCGGTCTCCGGCATCATCAACACGCACTTCATCGTGGCGTACATGCTCAAGCAGCACGGCACGCAGGAGCAGAAGGACTACTTCCTGCCGCGCATGGCGCTCGGCGAGGTGCGCGGCGCGTTCTCGATGTCGGAGCCGGCCCTTGGTTCGGACGTGTCGGCGATCTCCTCCAAGGCGGTCAAGGACGGCGACGAGTACGTCCTGAACGGTCAGAAGATGTGGCTGACGAACGGCGGATCGTCAACGCTGGTTGCCGTTCTCGTCCGAAGTGATGAAGGACACCCCGAGGGCACGGCGCCCCACAAGTCGATGACGACCTTCCTGGTCGAGAAGGAGCCCGGTTTCGGCGAGGTCCGCCCCGGCCTCACCATCCCCGGGAAGATCGACAAGATGGGTTACAAGGGCGTCGACACGACCGAACTCATCATGGACGGACTGCGCATTCCGGCCAATCGCGTGCTCGGCGGGACCACCGGCCGAGGGTTTTACCAAATGATGGACGGAGTGGAAGTCGGGCGCGTGAATGTGGCGGCACGTGGCTGCGGCGTCGCGCAGCGTGCTTTCGAACTCGGTGTCTCCTACGCCCAGCAACGTCACACTTTCGGCAAGGCGATCGCCCAGCACCAGGCCATTCAGTTCAAGCTCGCCGAGATGGCTACCAAGGTCGAGGCCGCTCATGCGATGATGGTGAATGCAGCACGCAAAAAGGACTCCGGTGAACGAAACGACCTCGAAGCAGGGATGGCGAAGTACCTCGCCTCCGAATACTGCAAGGAAGTAGTCGAGGACGCTTTCCGGATCCACGGCGGCTACGGCTTCTCCAAGGAGTACGAGATCGAGCGCCTCTACCGCGAGGCGCCGATGCTGCTGATCGGTGAAGGTACCGCCGAGATCCAGAAAATGATCATCGGGCGCAGGCTGCTCGAAGAGTATCGACTCCAGGGCTAGATGTCCGGGTTCGGGGTGTTTTCTTCGAGAAGAAGATCACACCCCGTCAACACTCTTCGGCCGTCGACTCGGCTTCCTGGCTTGCCCAGTTGTGGTCCGCGACCGGTACGATCCCGGGAAAGCCGCCGTCCCCTGTCACAGCGCGGCATCATCCGCTACGAAGGTCATCCATGCCCCACAGCCAAACCTCTGCACCTCGCGACAGCCTGGCAGGCGTACGCCTCGCGCGCGGAGCATCGCCGTGGCTTCTCCCGACCGTCGCCACCGCAGCACTCAGCCTGGTCCGCGCGCGCCGCTCCGGCGCCGCCAGGGCCGTGGCCGTACCCGCCACCGCGCTCGCTGCGGGCATGCTGTGGTTCTTCCGCGACCCCGAGCGCGAGATCACCCAGGGCCGGGTCATCTCGCCCGCTGACGGTGTGGTGCAGAGCATCATGCCGTGGAAGGACGGACGCACCCGCGTCGCGATCTTCATGAGCCCGCTCAACGTCCACGTCAACCGCGCGCCGCTGTCCGGCACGGTGACGTCGGTCGAGCACATCCCGGGCGGGTTCGTTCCGGCGTTCAACAAGGAGAGCGAGAACAACGAGCGCGTTGTCTGGCACTTCGACACCGAACTCGGCGACATCGAGATGATCCAGATCGCCGGCGCGGTCGCCCGTCGTATCGTGCCGTATCTCCCGCAGGGCACGAAGGTCGAGCAGGGCGACCGGATCGGCCTGATCCGCTTCGGCTCGCGTGTCGACATCTACCTCCCCGAGGGTGTCGAGGTCGATGTGGAGGTCGGTCAGAAGACCGTGGCTGGGGTGACTCGAATTGACCGTGATTGATCCTGAGACACAGGCCGGCTGGGTGCCGGAGGCCGTCGAGGACGACGAGGACGAGATGCCCCTCTCGCTCCGTCTCTCAATAGCGGACACCCTCACCCTCGGTAACGCCACGTGCGGCTTCATGGCGGTGTACTTCACCACCACGGGGATCCTCATCCCGCACCTGACGGGCAACGACGAGTCGACGGGCATGGCCCGCCACTCGGCCGCCACGGCGGTCATCCTGATGCTGTGCGCGGCGGTCTTCGACCTCTTCGACGGTCTGGTCGCCCGCAAGCTGCGCTCCTCCCCCATGGGCGCGGAACTGGACAACCTCTCCGACCTGATCAGCTTCGGTCTGGCCCCGGCGTACTTCGTCCTGGTCTACGGCATGGTCGCGGACGACGCGCACCAGCGGGTGGCGGCGGTGGGGGCCATCGTGGTGCTGCTCGCCGTCGTGCTCAGACTCGCGAGATTCTCCTGTGTGACGGTGAAGGACGGCACGTTCCAGGGCATGCCCTCGCCGTTCGGGGCGCTGACGGTCGTGTCGATCGTGCTCCTTGAGCTGCCCTTCGTGGCGACGCTGCTGGCGATCATCGGCACGGCGTGGCTGATGGTGAGCCGGGTCGAGTACCCGAAGCCGCGGGGTCCGCTCGCAATCGCGATGGTCTCCTGGATCGTCTCCGGGATGGCTCTCCTGGCGGCCTGGGCCTTCGACGCCCCCGGCGGCGCTCTGCTGCTCCAGACGGGCTGTGCGCTCCAGCTGGTGCTCGGCGCGGTGATCCCGCTCTTCGCCACGGCACGGCGGGTGAACAACTTCCGCGACAACCGGCGTGAGGCGCGCGCGGCGCAGCTGCCGTAGCGGCGGTCGTACGACAGACGAAGGGCCCCGAACCACACGGTTCGGGGCCCTTCGTGTGTACGGGCCCTCACGCGCCCGGCGTGTATCCCTCGGCGACCGTCGACGCGGCCGCCTCGCGGACGACCTTCATGCCGCCCACGGCGCTCTTGTCGGGCTGCAGGATGATGCTCTGCTTCGACGAGGGGGCCTTCGGGTCGGTGAAGTCCTGGGTGACGCCGAAGCCCGGGTCGAAGGCGTCGAGGGTCAGCAGCGCCTTGTCGACGCCCTCGCGGGTGAGGTCCTTGCTCGCGCAGGCCTTCTTCAGGGCCTCGCCGAACGCGGAGGCCGCGGTCCAGCCGGCCACGATGCCGTTGTCGAGGGCGTCCTTCGGATAGGCCTTCCGATAGTCGGCGACCAGCTTCTTCGCCTGCGGTGTCCCGGCGCCGATCGGCAGCGAGGGCGAGGCGACGTAGTAGTTCTTCGTCAGGGCGGGGCCCGCCTGGGTGGCGAGCAGCTGCGGGGCGAAGGCCGAGTTGTTGCCGATGATCGGCACGTCGAACTTCCCGGCGGCGGCGACACCGACGAGCGAGGCAGCCTGGCGCGGGCCCGCGCTGATCACGATCGCCTTGACGCCGGCCTGTTTGAGGGCGGCGACCTGCGCGGTCATGTCGTTGTCGGTCGGCTTGATCTTCTGCTCGACGACGGTGAGCCCGGACTTCTTCGCCATGTACTTGGAGCCGGTCAGCGCGTTCTCGCCGTAGTCCCCCTCGAAGTACACATGCCCGATCCGGTCACCCTTCTTGATCCCCTTCTCCTTCATCAGGAAGTCGACGGCGTTGATCGTCTCGACGTCGTAGGTGGAGCCGATGACCCGGATGTACGGGCTGCCCAGCAGGGTGGCCGACCAGGCCTGCGGCAGCACCAGGCCCTTGTCCTGGCCGTCGATGCGCTGTTTGACGGCGGCGACGAAGGGCGAGCCGATGAACTGCGTGAAGCCCAGCACCTTCGGTGCCAGCTCCGTGTACCCGGAGACGGCCTTCTGCGGCTCGTAGCCGTGGTCGCGGACGGTCAGGGCCAGCTTGTAGCCGCAGATGCCGCCGGCGTCGTTGGTCTGCTTCACATAGAGCCGCTGGGCCTGTGTGACGCTCTTGCCGAGCGTGGCGTAGACGCCCGTCATGTCGGTGAGAACGCCGAGGTTGATCGTCTTCCCGGAGATGCCGTCCCCGGTCTTCACACCTCCGGCGGCCTTCTTGTCGCCGTTGTCGTCGTCCTTGGCCTTGGAACTGCATCCGGCCAGCACGAGCAGGGCGGCCAGCGCCCCGGCAGCCACCCTGGCCGCATACGTCGTACTCATCGTTCCTCCCTTGGTAGCGACCCTGGATCGGTCCTGACACGACGCCGGGCGGCCGCCCCGACCAGGCCGCCGGGCAGGAAGAGCACCGCCGCCACGACGGCGGCGCCGTAGAGGTACCGGGCCGCCTCGCCCGGTGCGACGCCGCCGCCCGTGCCGGGGTCGGAGACCAGCGGCAGGGCGTCGCTGTAGCGGGTCAGCAGCTGCGGCAGCAGGGAGACGAACGCGGCCCCGACCACCGCCCCGGCGACCGAGCCGAGCCCGCCGATGACGATCATGGCGAGGTATTCGAGCGAGAGCGTCACGCCGAAGTAGTCGGGCACCGTCCGCTGGAAGACCAGCGCGAGCAGGACCCCGGCGAGGCCCGCGTACATCGAGGACAGCACGAAGACGGCGGCACGGTAGCGGGCGACGGGGACGCCGATGACCCCGGCGGCGATGCGGTGGTCGCGGATCGCGTTCATGGCCCGGCCAGGTCTGCCGCGCAGCACCCCCCGGGCGAACAGCCCGCAGCCCAGGAGCAGCACCAGACCCGCGTACCAGAGCTTCTCCGCGGAGCCGAACGGCACGGCGGCGACGACGAGTTCACGGTCGTCGAAGGTGAGGCCGAAGACGCTCAGCGGCGGTACGTCGCGTCCGTTGAAGCCGCCCGTCAGCTCGCGTGCGTTGAACAGCACGTGCTGCCCGATGAAGATCAGCGCGAGGGTGGCGATGCCCAGGTAGGCGCCGCGCAGCCGCCCCGCGATGGGGCTGAACAGGCCGCCCGCCACCCCCGCGACGAGCACGGCGAGAATCATCGCGAGCCAGGTCGGCAGGCCGAGCCCGGTCAGCCCGTCGCCCCCGTCCGCGGCGAACACGCAGTAGCCGTACGCGCCCACCGCGAGGAAGAAGGCGTGGCCCATGGAGAGCTGGCCGGTCGCGCCGGTGAGCAGGTTGAGGCCGATCGCGCCGATCGCGGCGGCCATCGCGAACAGGCCCGCCTGGAGCCAGAAGCGCTCCACGTAGAACGGCAGGGCGAACAGCAGCACGGTGCCGGCGGCCCAGACGTAGGTGCGCGGGCGGACCAGGCGCAGTGGCTTCACCAGGGCTTCAGACACGGGCGAGCTCCTTGGTGCCGAACAGCCCGGCGGGGCGGACGAGCAGGATCGCGACCATGACCAGGTAAGGCGCGAGATCGCCGAGGCCGCGGCCCAGGAAGGTGAGGTCGCTCTGGTAGCCGGTCGCGAGGGACTCGGTGATCCCGACGAGCAGGCCACCGACCAGGGCGCCGGTGGTCGAGTCGAGGCCGCCGAGGATCGCGGCGGGGAACGCCTTGAGCGCGGTGAGCGCGGTGGCCCGCTCCAGGCCCGGCGTCGGGAAGACGGTGAGGAACAGTGCGGCGACGGCCGCGAGAGCGCCCGCCACCGCCCAGGCGCCCAGCGAGACCCGGCCCAGGCGTACGCCCATCAGGGCCGCGGTCTCCGGGCTCTCGGCGGCGGCGCGCATCGCCACGCCCCAGGAGGTGTAGCGGAAGGCCAGCAGGAAGGCCGTGATGAGCAGCGTCGCGGCGACGAACGCGGCGATCCGGGTGTGCGCGAGCGAGACCGGTCCGACGCTGAGCACGGCGTCGCCCCACGGGTCGCCGAGCGGCAGTACGTCCGTGCCGATACGGCGGGTCAGCTCGGTGGTGAGCAGGATGTCGACGCCGATGGTGACGATGGCGAGGACGCTGTGATCGTTGCCCCGGTAGCGGCGCATCACCAGGAACTCCACGGCGGCCCCCACCAGCGCGGCGCCCGCGATCCCGACGAGCAGCGCGGGCCAGAAGCCGAGGTCGTCGTGGAGCGACGCCGTGATGTAGCCGCCCGCGAGCAGCAGCGAGGCGTGCGCGAAGTTGACGACCTCGGTGGCCCGGAAGATCACCACGAAGCCGAGCGCGATCAGGGCGTAGACGGAGCCCAGCGAGACACCGTTGAGAAGGAGTTCGGCGAAGGTGCTCATGCCTCGGACTCCTCACCGTCGGTGTCACGCTCGCCCAGGTAGGCCCGTACGACCGCCGGGTCGTTCTGTACGTCGCCGGGTGTGCCGTCCGCGATCAGACGCCCGAAGTCGAGTACGGTCACCGCGTCCGCGAGCCGCATCACCACCCCCATGTCGTGTTCGACCAGCACGATCGAGATGCCGAGGCTGTCGCGGACGCCCGCGACGACGGCTGCGGTACGGCGCCGTTCGTCGGCGGTCATGCCCGCGACGGGTTCGTCCAGGAGCAGCAGGCGGGGCTCCATGCACAGGGCGCGGGCGAGTTCGGCGAGCTTCTGCTGCCCGTACGGCAGCGAGCCCGCCGGGCGGTCCAGGTGCTGTTCCAGTCCGACGAACGCGGCGATCTCCCGCACGCGTGCGCGGTGCCGCCGCTCCTCCCTGGCCGCCGAGGGCAGCCGCAGCCCGGCGGACAGGAAGCCGGTGCGGGTCAGCCGGTGGCGGCCGAGCAGCAGGCTGTCCTCGACCGTGGCGTGCGGCGGCAGGGCGAGGTTCTGGAAGATGCGGGCGACGCCCAGGTCGGCGATGCGGTGCGCGGGCAGCCCGGTCAGGTCGTGCGCGCCGAAGCGGACGCTGCCGGAGGAGGCGCGGACGACGCCGGACAGTACGTTGAAGCAGGTGGACTTTCCGGCGCCGTTGGGGCCGATCACGGCATGCACGGTGCCGGGGCGGACGGTGAAGCTGACAGCATCCAGGGCGGTGAGCCCGGCGAAGCGGACCGTCAACTGCCGTATCTCCAGCGGCGGGACGGCCGGTTTCCTGTCCTTGGCCATGGGGAGCTTCATCCCTTCCACCGGGAGAGCGGGGGGTGCGTGGCGCGGGCGCCGGAGGCGGTGAAGCGGACCGCCGGCTGTCCCGTCTCCGACGCAGGGACGGCAGGCTGCTCCTTGACGATCATCGAGTGCTTCACCCCTCCCACCGGGACAGCGTCGGATGCGTGGCGCGGGCGTCCGAGGCGTCGGCCGCGGCGTCCTCGTCGACCACGCCGAGGTAGCGGCGGCGCACCTCGTCGGAGGCGGCCAGCTCCCGTGCCGGGCCGGACAGGGTCACTTCGCCCACCTCCAGGACGTACGCGTGCGATGCCAGCCGCAGCGCGAGGGCGGCGTTCTGTTCGACGAGCAGGACCGAGGTGCCCTGGGCGTTGATCTCCCGTACGGTCTCCGCGATCCGCGCGGCCATCAGCGGGGCGAGCCCGAGGGAGGGCTCGTCGAGGAGCAGCAGGCGCGGGGCCGCCATCAGGGCGCGGGCGACCGCGAGCATCTGCTGTTCGCCGCCCGACAGGAGGGCGGCGCGCTGCTGGGCGCGTTCGGCGAGGACGGGGAACAGGTCGTGCACACGGCGCAGGGCGGCGGCCCGTTCCCGCCGTCCTCCCGCAGCGCCGAGCGCGCCGGCCCGCAGGTTGTCGGCGACCGTCATCCGGGCGAACACCCGCCGCCCTTCGGGCACTTGGGACACCCCGGCGGCCACCACCCGGTCCGGGGGGAGCCGGTCCAGGGGGCGGCCGTCGAGGCTCACGGTGCCGCCGGTCACCGCGCCGCCGTGGAAGGCGAGGGTGCGGGAGACCGCCCGCAGCAGCGTCGACTTTCCGGCGCCGTTGCTGCCGAGGACGGTGACCACGGCTGCCTCGGGCACCTCCAGCGTCACCCGGCGCAGGGCGCGTACGGGCCCGTATCCCACCGACAGGTCCCATACGAGCAGAGCGGAACCGCCCATGGCATCTCCCCGGGGTCGCTTGGGTGTGGCGCTCACCCCAGCACCGCCGGCGGCGCCCGTCCACGGGGTGCGGCCGAAACGTGGCGGGTGACCAGCGCGCACGGCCGCCGGTTGTGCGCGCGCACAACACCGCGTGTCAGGGGCCTGTGCGAGGCGTCTTCCCGGTGGCATCCTCCGGTCCATGGGTGGGCGCAGACCGCGGACCGGTCATGACTGGAAGCTGCTCGCCGAGTCCTGCACCGCGCTGCTGGACCGGCTGCCCGAACTGGTGGATGCCCATATGCGGCAGCTCACCGAGTACTCCCCCGTGTACGCGCGGGTCCTGCCGTACGACATGCACTGGCGGGAGTCGGAGGAGGCCATCCGGATCGGCATCGAGACGATGTCGGCGCCCCGGGACTCCCCGCGCCGCGATCTGGAGTGCGCCGAGGACGCCGGGCGGCGGCGCGCCCAGCAGGGCCTGCCGCTGGAACTCCTCGTGCACGCGTACCGCAACGCCGGCTACCTGGTGTGGGACGCGCTCCTCGAAGGCGCGGCCGGGCAGGATCCGGCGCGGCTCACCGTGCTGATGCGGTCGGCGACGATGGTGTGGTCGGCCGTGGACGCCCAGGCGGAGGCCGCCTCGGATGCCTACCGGGCCACCGAGATGGAGTTGCGGCGGCGTACCGACGAGCGGCTTCAGGCGCTGCTCGACGCCCTCCTCGAAGGACAGCAGGCGCCCGGGCTCGCCGCGCGGGCCGCGGCCGGGCTCGATCTGCCCGAGCACGGGCCGTACGCGGTCGTCGTGCTGCGCGCCGACCGCCGGGACGTCCGCGAGACCTTCCACCGGCCCGTGCAGGGCACCGGGTTCCGGTTCATCTGGCGGATGCGCACGGACTGCGAGGTGGGGGTGGTCGCGCTCGGTGACGGCGCCGGGCTGGACGCTCTCGCGGGGCTCCTCGACGCCCGGTGCGCCGGGCCCGGCGGGATCAGCCCCGTGGTCCCCGGCCTCGCCGAGCTGGGGCGGGCCCGGCGGCTCGCCGAGCTGGCGCTGCGGACGTGTCCGCCCGACGCCACCGAGGTCGTACGGCTCGATCAGCGCATGCCGACCGCGCTGGTCGTCAGCCAGCCGGAGCTGGCGGAGCGCCTGGTGGCGGGGGTCTTCGGCGCGCTGCTGGAGCTGGAGCCCGGCGACCGGGCCGTCCTGCTGGAGACCCTCGACGTCTGGCTCTCCTGCGAGGGCTCCGCCGGGCGGGCGGCGGGGCGCCTGTACTGCCACCGCAACACGGTCTTCAACCGCCTGCGGCGTCTGGAGCAGCTGACCTCGCGCTCGCTGGCGCGGCCCCGGGACCTGATCGAGATGACGTTGGCGTTGGACGCGTACCGGCTGTCGGGGGTGGGGTAGTCGCCGCCTCCGCCCCTGCCCGTCCCGTTGTCCTGGGGGCTGCGCCCCCTTTCCCCTGCGTCGCGCTTCGCGCTCGTCCTCAAACGCCGGACGGGCTGAAGATCTCCAGCGCCGTCCGGCAGGGAAAGTGGCCCCTCACGCCTCAGGTCAGGAAATCCGTCCCGACCCGTTCCGCCAGCTCCTCCAGAATCGGCCCCGCCTCGGCGATGCACCGGGCGACGTCGGGCTCGACCTCCGTCAGGGCGTACGCGCGCCGGATCCCGGCCTTGCCGAGAGCCTCGGGCGGCAGCGCGAGGCGCCCGCACACCGCCACGACGTCCTTGCCGGCCGCACGCGCCGCCGCAGCGACCCCTGCGGGCGCTTTCCCGTGGAGCGTCTGCTCGTCCAGCGACCCTTCCCCGGTGATCACCAGCGTGGCCCGCTCCAGCGCGGGAGCGAAGCCGAGGACGTCGAGCATGACCTCGATACCGGCCCGGAAACGGGCGCCCAGGACCAGGGCGCCGTAGCCGATGCCGCCCGCGGCCCCCGCACCGGGCGCCTGCGCGTACTCCGCGGCCCGGGGGCCGACGGCCTTTTCCAGGACCGTGGCGAAGTGGGCGAGGGAGGCGTCGAGGGTCGCCACGTCGTCGGGGCTCGCGCCCTTCTGCGGCCCGTACACCGCGGGGGCGCCCTTCGGGCCGGTCAGCGGGTTGTCCACGTCGCTCGCGAGCACGAGGTCGATGTCGGCGAGCCGCGCGTCGAGCCCGGACAGGTCGGCCGTCACGAGATCGCTCAGCGCGCCCCCGCCGGGAGCCACCGGCTCGCCCTCCGCGTCGAGGAAGCGGGCGCCGAGCGCGGACAGCATTCCGGCACCTGCGTCGGTGGTGGCGCTGCCGCCCACTCCGAAGACGATGGTGCGCGCACCGGCGTCCAGCGCGGCCCGCAGCAGTTCCCCTGAGCCGTACGTCGACGCCGTGAGCGGTGCGAAGACCCCGGCGGGCAGTCGCTGCAGCCCGCTGGCCTCCGCCATCTCGACGACGGCCGTGTCGCCGCGCAGCGCGTACGCGGCCGTGACCTCACCGCCGAGCGGCCCGGCGACGGACACCTCGCGCCGCTCGAACCCGGCCGCGACCGCCGCGTCGACGGTGCCGTCGCCGCCGTCGGCGACCGGCAGGGCCTCGACCTCCGCATGGGGCGCGGCCCGGCGCAGGCCCGCCGTGACCCGCTCCGCGACCTGTACGGCCGTCAGCGAGCCCTTGAACTTGTCCGCGGCGATCAGCACCCGCGCATTTCCGGTGGGTGTCCGGTTCACAGCAGCGTCCGCCACCTTGCATTCCCCTTGCTTTCGAGCCTTGCTCACGTCAAGGCAGTCGCGCCGCTGCGACCATAACCGCAGGAGGCCCACGCCGTCATGCCCCGTCCCGCGCAGCGAAACACCGCGCGGGCTCGCCCGGAATTCGGTAAACCGGAACCATGACCCCTGTGGGCACTGAGCTCGGCGACCGCGTTCTCGGGGGCTGGCTGGGCCGGATCGCGGGCAACATGCTCGGCAAACCGGTCGAGCAGGGCGACCACTGGACGCGGGAACGCATCGACCGCTATCTGCGGCAGGCCGCGGCCCTGCCCCTTGTCGACTACCTGCCCGAGCCGCTCACCGAGAGCGACGGCTTCGAGCTGCGCCCCGAATGGCGGCAATGCGTGCGCGGCCGTATCCACGGCAGCTGCCGTGACGACGACGTGGACTACGCGATCCTCGGCCTCGACCTCCTGGAAAGGCACGGTTTCGGCTTCAGCACGGAACAGGTCGGCGATCTGTGGCTGCTGCGGCTGCCGTACCTGCAGACGTTCACGGCGGAACGGGCCGCCTACCGCAATCTCGCCAACGGCCTGAAACCGCCTCTCACCGCGACCTACGACAACCCCTACCAGGAGTGGATCGGCGCCCTGATCCGCGCCGACGTCTACGGCTGGACCTGCCCGGGAGCACCCCGCCGCGCGGCCTCGCTCGCCCGACGCGACGCGGTGCTCTCGCACACCGGCAACGGCGTGTACGGCGCGATGTGGGCGGCGGCGCTGATCTCGGCGGCGTTCACGGCGGACACCGTGCGTGACGCCCTGGACACGTCGCTGACCGTCATTCCCGCGAGCAGCCGCCTCGCCCGCACCGTGCGGCGTGTGCTCACGCTTCACGAGACCCGGATGGCCTGGGAGGACACGCTCACCACGGTGGGCGAGGAGACCGCCGGGCTCGGCTGGATCCACACGATCCCGAACGCCGCGGTCCTCACGGCCGGGCTGCTGTACGGCGACGGCGACTTCACCCGGACCATCACGCTGACCGTCCGCGGCGGCCTGGACACCGACTCGAACGGCGCGACCGCCGGGTCGGTGGCGGGCGTGCTGTGCGGGGCCGACGCGATCCCCGCCCAGTGGAAGGACCCGCTGGAGGACATGGTCCGCAGCGCGGTCTTCGGCTTCGACGGCGTACGCATCAGCGAGCTGGCGGCCCGCACGGTGGCTCTCGCGGAGACGGAGGCGGCGGCCTGACGGCAGCCGGTCGCCGAACTCCTCGACAGCAGCGCCCACTTCGCCGAGTCCGGCAGTGAGCGGGAGAGGCGCCCGCGCGAGCTGGTTACGCTGCACGAATGACCACCCAAGACTACGCCACGTACATCGCGGGCCTCCCCCGCGTCCTGGTGGGCGCCGCCGCGCTCTTCCGTGCCGCGGACGACCGTGTGCTGCTCGTCGAGCCCAACTACCGGGAGGGCTGGGCCCTTCCGGGCGGCACCGTCGAGTCGGACGACGGGGAGACCCCGCGGCAGGGGGCACGGCGCGAGACAGTCGAGGAGATCGGGCTCGACGTGGAGCCGGGACGGCTGCTCGCGGTCGACTGGGTGCCCGGGACGACACGCCCGCCGCTGGTCGCCTACCTCTACGACGGCGGAGTCCTCGCGGACAGCGACTTCGAGTCCATCCGCCTGCAGGAGGAGGAACTGCTCTCCTGGCGCCTCGTGGCACGCGAGGAGCTCACCCGGTACCTGCCGGACGCGCTCTGTCGCCGGGTGCTCGCCGCCCTGGACGTACTGGCGGACGGGTCGGGGACGGCGGAGCTGGAGAACGGCCACCGGGTGGGCGCCGTAGGGGCGTAGCGGCCCGGCTGCCTTCGGGTCCGCGGGCCTATTTCGTCAACTCTCCTACCTGTAGGGCTCATTGATCGGCACAATGCTTGCTGTGCCGCACTACGACTACATGGAGTTCGCGCTCGACGACGGAGCGCAGGTCCGTCTCGAACTGGCCGCAGCGGGCGAGGCCCCGGCGGGTGATGCCGATCTGCCCGGCGGCATCGCCGGTGTCACGCCCGTCGGACGCGGCGCGCGCGTCGGGGCGCTCGCGACGGACGCCCTGCGCGCCGTACTGAGTCCGCTGGGCCCCGTACTTCAGCAGGTGCACGACTCGGTGTCCGGCATCGCCGATCCGCCGCACGAGCTGTCGGTCGCCTTCGGCATACAGATCGGCCAGGACCTGAAGATCGGCATCGTGGGCGCCAACGGACAGGCCAGCATGACCATTTCGGCGACCTGGCAGCTGCCGCCCCGGGACGGGGAGTGACCTGGTTCGCGGCGCCCCGGGGCGACCGGTCGGCGGACGCGCGCGGCGCTCTCGTCCGCATCCTGTCCGCCAACCGCAGCAGCACGGCGGGCGCGGGCGTCTATCTCTCCGGGCGCCGGCTGCTGACCTGCGCGCATGTCGTCAACACGGTGCTCGGGCGGCGGAGCCTGAACCCGCAGGACCCGGGAGGGATCACGCTCGACGTGTCCTTCCCCGTGCTCTCCGCCGGCGACGTCCGCAGCGCGCGCCTGGTGTCGTGGATACCGCCCCGCTCCCACCAGTACGGGCCGGTCGACGACGGCGCCCTGAGGTGGGAGGGCGACCTGGCCGTCCTGGAACTCGACGAGGAACCGCCGCCGCCCGTGGGCTCGGTGCGCTGGCTGGAGATGGCGCGGGGGCAGGAGGTCAGGGCGTGGTACGGGGCCGGGCAGCCGTTCTCGTACGCCGATGTGCGCGTGGCCGTGTACGACGACGGCGTCGGCTATCTCGACGGGCAGCTGTCCGGGGCGGCCGTCGACGACGGGTACAGCGGCGGCCCCCTGTGGTCGATGGGCGACGGCGCCGCCGTGGGGCTGGTCATGGGCCGGATCACCGCTCCCGACAACGGGTTCTCGACCCAGCACACGGTGCGGCGCAGCTGGGGGCTCGGCTGGCAGTCGGTGCTGGTGGAGCTGCGGAGGGCCGAGGCGGTGCCGGAACCGCACCTGGCCGGGCTGTGGGCGGGGCGGTCGGCGGTGTTCGCCGAGGACGAGTCGGTGCGCGACATGATGGTGGGGCCGCTGCACACGCTGCTCGGCGATCCCGTGGCACGCGCCGCGCACGCCGGCGAACTCGCCGAGCAGCTCGGCCTGTCGGCGCCCTCCGACGGCACGGCGCCGTCCGTGGAGAAACTGGCGCACCTGCTGTGCGGCACGGAGCGGGCACTGCCGACCCTTGCCGAGTCGCTGGCGCCCAAGGTGGTCGACGACCCGCGCGGGCGGGCCGAGCTCGACCGGCTGCTGGCCCTGGGCCGCCTCACCGGCGCGGCCCGGCTGCTCTCCATCGCCGAACACCGCATGCTCATCGGCAAGTTGGAGCATCTCACCCAGGCCGATCCGGGACTGCTGCACCGGGCGGCGACCGCGGCCCTTCCCTATCTCGAACTCCCCCGGTCACTGCAGGCGGCCCGGCTCACCCCGGCCGAAGTACCGGATGTCCTGGGCGAGTTGGAGACCTGGTACGGCGACGGCTCGCCCGTGCCCGATGAGACGCCCCGGCTGCCGGCCCTGCTGCGCGTCGTCGAGTACCTGGCGGCGGCCACCGAAGGCATGGTCGGCCAGGTCCTGCGCGAATGGAGCAACCGGGTCGCCGCGCGGCTCGGCATCCACCCCTCCGCGCTTCGCGAGCGCCGCGCCGACGCCGAGCGCTGGTCGCGGCAGGCCGCCCCGGCCGGGGCCCGGATCCTGGTGGAGCTCGACCGCTACGCCCAGGATCCCGCGCACCACTACCGCTGCTCGGTGTGGCGGCTGCGCCCCGACGGCAGCGCCGCACGCACCGTCGACGGACCCGACCGGCCCCGTACCGGACCGGAGATCGCCCGGCTGATCAGGGAGGTCGCGGGAGGCGCGAAGGACACGGGTGACGGTGTCGCGCTGGTCGCCGTGTCGGTGCCGCCGGAGGCGCTGGACCTGCCGGTCGACGAGTGGGACGGGGCCGGGGCCGGCGAGTACATGCCCGCGCCGCTCGGCGAGGACTTCCACCTGGTCCTGCGCTGCCCCCGGCTGCGGCGCCGCTCCCCCACCGGGGCCGCCGATCTCGAACGGCGATGGAACGCCCGGCAGCAGAGCGGCTCGCTGCTCGCCGACCACCGCACGGGCGACCGGACACTGGCCGGGCTGCTGAAGACAACCCATCGGGACACCGCGCGCGTCCTTGTGGACGGGAACGCCCAGCACCGCGGCAAGTTGGTCCTCGTCTGTCTGGCCATGGGCGTGCCCATCGTGCTGTGGAACCGCGCCGGCCTCGGCCCTGGCGAGGGACCCCCGCTCGATGCCATCGTGCCCGAGGGGCCGGTGGACGCGCTTCCGGAGCGGGTGCGGTACGTCAGGGTCCGCGTCTTCGCGGACAACGAGGTGGCCGCCCGCCCCGCCCTGGTGTGGGACGACGCCGAACTGCCGCTGCCGGACGAACTACAGCTCGCCGACCCCTCGGAAGGAACGGAGCACGCGATATGACGCAGACCGACGGGTGGCGGCTGTTCCGCGGCGACCGCGTGGCCCGGCAGCCGGAGTTCCCCGAGGCACCGCCCTGGCGGCAGTTCACCGACCGGCCGGGCGGCCGCCCCCGGCACCGCCCCTATCTCATCGGCCGCGCGGAGGCCGACGTGGTGAGCGCCGCGCTGCATCTGCGCCGCCCGCTGCTGGTGACCGGGCACCCCGGCACCGGCAAGTCCTCGCTGGCGCACGCCATCGCCCACGAACTGTCCCTGGGGCCGGTGCTGCAATGGGCCGTCAACAGCCGTTCGGTCCTCAAGGACGCCCTGTACGGGTACGACGCCATCGGCCGGCTCCGCGAGACGCACCTGCGCCGGGAACGGGGCGCGGACGAACCCGAGATCGGCACGTTCGTCCGGCTGGGACCGCTGGGCACGGCCCTGGTGCCGCGCGACCGGCCGCGCGTCCTGCTGGTGGACGAGCTGGACAAGGGCGATGTGGATCTGCCCAACGACCTGTTGACCGTCTTCGAGGAGGGCGAGTTCGAGATACCGGAGCTGTCCCGGCTGCCGGAGGAGCAGGCCGAGGTGCCGGTCCTCACCCACGGGGCGCACGGTGAGCGGGTCACGGTCACCCGCGGTCTGGTCCGCTGCCGGGAGTTCCCCGTCGTGGTGATCACGAGCAACGGTGAACGGGACTTCCCGCCCGCGTTCATGCGCCGCTGTGTTCGCCTGGACCTGCCCGACCCGGACGAGGCCCGGCTGCGGGACATCGTGGCCGCCCATCTGGGCGAGGACACGCTGAGCGACGTGGAGGACCTCCTCCATGCCTTCCTCAACCGCCGGGCACCGGGCGAACTCGCCACCGACCAGTTGCTGAACGCCGTGTTCCTGCGCAAGGGCGGGGTCGATCTGGACGCCGAGGGGCTGCTCGACGCCGTACTGCACCGGCTCGGCGGGATGGTCTAGATGCCGCCCGACGGCACGGGCCCCAGGGCTCCGGACGACCCCTTCGACGGCGTCGAGCCACCGCCGGCGCTGAGCAGCATCGCCCGCCTCACCGGGCAGGAGCTGTCCATCCACGAGCTGCTGGACGCCGTATGGCTGGCGGCGCGACTTCCGGCGGACAGCGGCGCCCCGCTCGTGTCGGCGCTGCCGCGGCTCTCCGCCCACCGCCCGGGGCCCGACGCGAGCGAGGACACGCCGGCGCCCGGCACCCGCCCTCCGGGGGCCGCCGCGTCGGAGCCGAGCGCCGAGACCCCGGCGCAACCGCCGGCGCCGGCGCAGCTCCTGGGCGCTCTGCACGCGGCCGCCGCCACGCGCAGTGCACCCGAGTTCGCGGCGCTCGGCGAGGACGACGGCCACGGCGGCGCACGCGACGGCGCGATGCCGGTGCGGGTGCCGGAGGAGAAGGCGCTCGGCGAGGACGAGCTCCGCTTCGGGCGTGCCCTGCGGCTGCTCAAGCAGCCCCAACCCAATCTGTTGAAGCGGGAGTTCGACGAGGAGGCCACGGCCGCCGCGATCGCCGAGACGGGGCTGCCGGACGTGGTGACGCGGCCCGCGCGGCAGCGCTGGCTCGATCTGGTCCTGCTGATCGACGACGGCATATCGATGCTGCTGTGGCGGCGGCTCGCGGCGGAACTGCGGGCGCTGCTGGAGCGGCTCGGCGCGTTCCGCGACATCCGGGTGCACGGCCTCGACACACGCATGCACCACGCGGACCCCGACGAGGCGCCGGTGCCGCTGCTGCGGGCCCGCCCCTTCGACCCGGGCGCCCCGCTGCTGTCCCCCGCCTCGGTCGTCGATCCCTCGGGCGGCACGCTGGTGCTGGTGATCAGCGACGGCGTCGGTCCCTGCTGGCGCGACGGGCGGATGCGGACCGTCCTGGAACGCTGGGCGCGCCAGGGCCCGACGGCGATCATGCACACCCTGCCCGCCCACCTGTGGGACGGCTCGGGCATCCGCTCGGAGCCATGGCTGGTGACGACCCGGCGGCGCGGCGCGGCCAACGAGAGCTGGGAGGTGACCGATCCGCTGCTGCCGCCCGACCTCGGCGAGAAGTTCCCGGGCGTCCCGGTCCCGGTTCTCGAACCGTATCCGCCGGCCGTCGCGGCCTGGGCCCGCCTCGTGGCGTCGCCCGGCGCCAGTGCGCAACTGCCGCTGCTGGCACCGCCGGAGGCGCGGGCTCCCCGTGGCGGGGCCGACACCCGCGGAGCCGACGCGGCGAAGGCCGTCCTGCGGTTCCGCAACGCCGCCTCGCCGCAGGCCTACCGGCTGGCCGCCCATCTGGCCGCGGTGTCCCCGTTGACGGTTCCGGTGATGCGTCTCGTCCAGGCGGCCGTGCCCTGGCGTGCCGAGACCGCGCATCTCGCGGAGGTGTTCCTGGGCGGTCTGATGCGCCGGACCGAGCCCGACGACGAGCTGCTCCCCGTCCAGCACCGGCGTTTCGGATTCCCCAGGGACGCCCAGGAGATCCTGCTCGACACGGCGTCCCCGATCGACCTGCTGCGCACGACACGAGCCGTCACCGACCGTCTGCGCACCCTCGTGGGCCGCTCCCCCGACTTCCCGGCATGGCTCGCCCATCCCTCGGGGACGGGTGAACTCCTGCCCGGTACGCGGCCGTTCGCGTGGCTGGAGGACCGCCTGCTGACGCATCTGGGCGCCCGGCCCATGGCGCCGACGCCCGAGCGGGTCACCGAGTACGAGGACGTACGACTGCCGCCGGACCTGGAGGCCGCACCCTCCTGGCTGCCACTGCGTCTGCAGGACCTGCATTCCCTGGGCCCCTACACGCTGCTGCAGCGCGACGGGTCCGGCGGCAAGCCCACGGCGTACATCGGCGAGGACGAGGAGGGACAGCGCGTACTGCTGCGGGTGTCCTCCTCGTTCGCCTCACCGGTGGCGCAGGAGCTGCTCGACGTCGAGCACCGTGCGCTGCGTCGCATGGCCGGGGTGTACGCGCCCGCGGTCGTCGACGGCAACCTGGCGAGCGCCGCCACCCCTTGGCTCGCGCTGCGGCTCGACACGCTCGCCGACGGGCGGCCGGCGCCCACGCTGCGGGCGGTGCTGGAGGCGGCGGGGCCGCAGCCGGGCACCCCGCTGTTCACCTGGCTGGCCTGGAATCTGGCGCGTGCGCTGAGCCGCTGCCACCGTCTGGGCATGGTGCACGGCTCGCTGGCCCCGGGCGCGATCCTGGTGACCGAGTCGACGCTGCACGTGATCGGCTGGACGTCGGCGCGCATCGACGGCGCGTGGAGTGCGTCGACGGCGTCGGTACCGGCCAACTCCCCTTACCGGGCGCCGGAGGTGACGTACTGGGGCGAGTCGCGGATCACCGCGGGAGACGTGTACTCGCTGGGCGTCGTCCTGCTGCACGCGGTGACCGGGAGGGCGTGGTCCCCGCACGAACAGGCCGAGTTGGCGCGCAACCATCACTTCGCCCAACTCGACGAGGACCTGGCCGAGTTGCTGATGCGCTGCGTGATGCGCGAGCCGGAGGGGCGGCCCACCGCCCGTGAGGTGGCGGACGCCCTGGGGGCGCGGCTGCCGGGCGGGACGGAGTGGGAGGACGTCGAGGAGGAGGCGCCCGACCCCGCGGCGGTCGACCCGGTGGAGGCGCCCGCACCGGAGGACCACCGCGAGCAGTGGACGCGGACCATCCGGGAACCGCTGGAACGACCGCTGCGGATCACGCTCGTGGGGGTCAGGGACGGCGTCGGCTGCACCACGACCACGATGATGCTGGGTGCCGTGCTGGCCGACCAACGGCAGGAACACGTGCTCGCGATCGACGCCGACCGGCATGCGGGACGGCAGGTCCGCATCAGCGGCCGGGTGTTCCGCAACACCCTGGAGAGCATGTCGGACCTGGCCGGTTCGCTGCACGACGTGGAACGGTTCGAGGACCTGGAGCTCTTTCTGTCACCGCACCGCTCCGGGCTCATGGTGCTGGCGAACGACTCGGTACGGCGTCCCCCGGCGGCCGGTCAGTACACGGACTACGAGTTCCGCAGCGTGGCGTACACGACGCAGCGCTACTTCCACCTCACCCTGGTCGACACCGACAACCTCCATCCCGTGATCATGCAGCACACCGACCGCCTGGTCATCGTCTCGCGCGCGGACCCCGCGGGCCTGACCCAGGCCCAGCAGGCCATGGACCGCCTGGTGACGCTGGACCGGCCCGGGCTCGTCGGGGAGTCGGTGGTCGTGCTCAACCACAGCCGCCCGGCCGCGGGCTGGGCGCTCGACTCGGGCGCCCTGCTTGGCCTGAGCTCACGCTGCCGCGGCATCGTCACGGTGCCGCGGGACGGCCATCTGGCGATGGGCAGCACGGTCGAGCTGTCCTGGCTGACACCCGACGCGTACAAGGCCTACCTGCGGCTCGCCGCCCTGCTCCTCGGCCCGCGCCCCGGCTCCTCCTGAGGCCGAATTCGCTCGCGACCGGGCGTCGGGCGCCTTTACCCTCGGCACCATGAACAAGCCACTTGTCGCGATCCTCAGCGGGGCCGGGATCTCCACGGATTCCGGGATCCCGGACTATCGGGGGCCGAACGGGCTGTGGCAGCGGGATCCGGAGGCCCAGAAGCTCGTCACCTACGACTACTACATGGGGGACCCGGAGATCCGGCGGCGCTCGTGGCAGATGCGGCGCGACAACCGCACGCTCAAGGCCGAGCCGAACGCCGCGCACCGGGCGGTGGTGGAGCTGGAGCGGTCCGGGGTGCCGGTGCGGGTGATCACGCAGAACGTGGACGGGCTGCACCAGCTCGCCGGGATGCCGGCCCGCAAGGTGCTCGAACTGCACGGCAGCGCACGGAGTTTCGTGTGCACCGGGTGCCATGCGCGCGGGCCGATGGAGGACGCGCTCGCGCGGGTCGAGGCGGGCGAGGACGACCCGCCGTGTCTGGAGTGCGGCGGGATCCTGAAGTCGGCGACGGTGATGTTCGGCCAGCGGCTCGACCCGGTGGTGCTGGCCGAGGCGGTCGCGATCACCAAGGCCTGCCAGGTGTTCGTCGCCGTCGGCAGCAGCCTTCAGGTGCAGCCCGCCGCCGGGCTCGCGGGGGTCGCCGCCGACCACGGCGCGCGGCTCGTCATCGTCAACGCCGAGCCGACCCCGTACGACGACCGGGCCGACGAGGTCGTACGGGAGCCGATCGGGACGGCGCTGCCGGAGTTGCTGGGCCGCCTCTAGAGCGGGGTGGGCGGCTCGTCCGAGGAGTCAGAAGAGCGCCGTGCCGCGTTCGAGGTCCAGCAGGCGGCGCTTGCGGTCGAGGCCGCCGCCGTACCCGGTGAGGCTGCCGTCGGCGCCGACGACGCGATGGCAGGGGACGATGATGCCGATGGGGTTCTTGCCGTTGGCCAGGCCCACCGCGCGCGAGGCCTTGGGGTTGCCGAGCGCTTCCGCGAGTTCGCCGTACGAGCGGGTCTCGCCGTAGGGGATGCGGCTCAGCTGCTCCCAGACCGTGCGCTGGAAGGGTGTCCCGGCGAAGTCGAGGCGGAGCGTGAACTCCTTCAACTCGCCTGCGAAATAGGCCTGTAGCTGCTCGGCCACCTCCCCGAACGGGGTCTCGTCACGCTCGCCGAAGTTCTCCTCCGGCGGGCGGTGGCGCTGGCCGACCATGTAGAGGCCGCACAGGACCCCGTCGTCGGCGACCAGGGTGAGGGGGCCGTACGGGCTGTCGACGACCGTGTGCTGCTTCACTGGATGTCCTTACACAGGGAGGAAGTTGATGGGGTGGCTGTCCGTCGCCCACAGGTACTGCACGGCGTACGCCCGCCAGGGCGCCCAGGCCGCGGCCCGTGCGGTGAGGGCGGCCGGGGTGGAGGGCAGGCCCAACTCCTGGGCCGCGCGCCGGATTCCGAGGTCGGTGGGGAGGAAGGCGTCGGGGTCACCGAGGGCGCGCATCGCGATGACGTCCACGGTCCAGGGCCCGAAGCCGGGCAGCGCGAGGAGCCGGGTGCGGGTCTCCGCCCAGTCGCTCTCCACGCCCAAGTGGATGGTGCCGTCGGCGAGTTGGCGGACGAGCGTGGTGAAGGTGGTGCGGCGGGTGCGGGGCATCGCGAGGGACTCGGGATCGAGTGCGGCAAGGGCCTCGGCGGACGGGAAGAGGTGGGTGAGGCCGCCCTCGGGATCCTCGACGGGCTCGCCGTGGGCGAGGACCAGGCGGGCCGCGTGGGTGCGGGCGGCGGCTGTGGAGACCTGCTGGCCGAGCACCGCTCGTACGGCGAACTCCGCCTCGTCGACGGTGCGCGGCACCCGGCGCCCCGGCGCCTTGTCGACCAGCGGCGCGAGCAGCGGGTCGGTGCGCAGCTGGTCGTCGACCGCGACCGGGTCGGCGTCCAGGTCGAGCATGCGGCGGCAGCGGCTGATGGCGACGGGCAGGTCGCGCAGGTCACTGAGGGTGAGGCGGCAGGCGATGTGGTCGGCCGTGGGAGCGAGCGCGACGACCCCGTGGCCGTAGGGCAGTCGCAGGGTGCGCCGGTACGCGCCGTCGCGCCACTCCTCGACCCCCGGTACGGCGGTCGCGGCGAGGTGTCCGAAGAGGTTGTCGGGGTTGAGCGGCGCGCGGAACGGCAGCCGCAGGTTGAGGACCCCCGGCGTTCCCGAGACTCCCGGAGCGCGTGACCTGGGTACTCGGGTGCGCAGCTCGCTCGGCGCCAGGGCGAAGACCTCGCGGACGGTGTCGTTGAAGGTGCGGATGGAGGCGAACCCGGCCGCGAAGGCGATCTCCGCCATCGGGAGCGCGGTGGTCTCGATGAGCAGCCGCGCGGTCTGGGCGCGCTGGGCCCGGGCGAGTGCGAGCGGGCCCGCGCCCAGTTCGGCGAGGAGCTGCCGCTCGATCTGGCGGGTGCTGTAGCCGAGCCGGCCGGCGAGGCCGGGCACGCCCTCGCGGTCCACGATTCCGTCGCCGATGAGACGCATGGCGCGGGCGACCAGGTCGGCGCGCCGGTTCCACTCGGGCGAGCCGGGGCTGGTGTCCGGGCGGCACCGCTTGCAGGCCCGGAAGCCGGCCTGCTGGCAGGCCGCCGCGCTCGGGTAGAACGTCATGTTCTCCGGCTTCGGCGGCACCACCGGGCAGCTGGGCCGGCAGTAGATTCGGGTGGTCAGGACCGCGGTGAAGAACCACCCGTCGAAGCGCGCGTCCTTCGACTGGACGGCGCGCACACAGCGTTCGATATCGGCGTGCATCCCGTTCTGCATGTCTCAAGGATCGGGCACCGCCGGGCCAAGGGCTGGCGGAAATCCGACACGTAGGTCGCGTGGCCTGCGGCCGGCCGGTCTCCGCGTACCGGCTTCGGTCACTGACCTCGCCAGATGTTGTCGAAGGCCGCGTTCTCGATGCTTCGCCGCTGCCGCACGGCTTCCAGCTCCATCACCGCGTCGTGGACGGCGGCCAGCACGGTCACGACGGCGTCGTCGTCGGTCGGCCCCTCGAAGCCCTCGTCCGGCGCGTCGAGGATCCCCACGGCGGCTGCGAGTCCTGCGAGGACGCGCTCGCCCGACGTCCAGCGGTCGTCGGCCCGGCGGCGGGCGGGCGAGTCGACCAGCGCCGTGCGTCCGGTTCGCACGGGAATCCAGCGATGGCGTTCCCGGGCCACCTGGCCGTCCGCCTCCAGGGCGGCCTGGTACGCCGAGGACAGGCCTTTGCCGCGGCGCCACAGCCACTCCTCGGCGGACTCGTACGGCTCCTGCCGTGCGAGCGCCGACGCGGCCTCGTCCAGCAGCCGGTCGTCCGTGGCCGTCTCGGGGCCGGGCACGATCCGGTCGCCTTCCAGGGCGGCCGCCCGGGCGTCGAGGAGATCGATGAGCTCGGCTCCCGCGAGGGCGAGCGACAGCTCACCCTGCTCGACGGGGCGGCTGGACGCGACGTCCAAGGCGATGATCAACAGGTCCCGCGGTGTCGTCATGTCAGGCTCCACATCAGAGGCCGATGATGCTGATGGCGTGCGCTTCGGGGAAGTCGGGGTGGGCGGGATTGGCTGCGCCGTCGGGAAACGACCGAAGCCGGGTCGGTGTTCCCGGTCCCTGACCGGTCCGATGCCCCGGGGCAGCCGCCCTCTCGCCAACAGCATCCTGGTCGTCCCGGAACGGCCGCAGCGGAGCCCGGCCCGCTAGGGGGTGTTTTGAAAGTCCCGCACAGCACCCACGGCGCCCGGCACGCACCCTCGCCGCACCGGCCGAAACCCCAAGTACGTCCAGTACGAGGGCCTTCGTCCGGCACGCCGAGGGCACGCACCGAACACCGCGGGCACCGCACAGGACCTTCAAAACACCCCCTAGCCGGACCGCTGGGCCGTCTCCCGGGCGAAGGCCTCGTACGCCCGCTCGTCGAAGAGCACGAACCTGACCTCCTCGACATCGGTCGGCGTGGCCCGGACGGTCGCCACCGCGATCCGGGCGGCGTCGTCCATCGGCCATCCGTAGATGCCGGCGGAGACGGCCGGGAACGCGACGCTGCGCGCGCCGAGTTCGTCGGCGATCCGGAGCGATTCGCGGTAGCAGGAGGCGAGCAGGGCGGAGCGGTCCTCGCTCCGGCTGAAGACGGGTCCCACGGTGTGGATCACCCAGCGGGCGTCCATCCGACCGGCGGTCGTGGCGACCGCCTGGCCGGTGCGCAGCCCCTTGCCGTACTGCGAGGCACGAAGCTTGCGGCACTCCTCCAGGATGGCCGGGCCGCCGCGGCGGTGGATGGCTCCGTCCACGCCGCCCCCGCCGAGCAGGGAGGAGTTCGCCGCGTTGACGAGGGCGTCGACCGTCTGCCCGGTGATGTCGCCCTGGACCAGCGTGATGACGGTCATGTCTGTCGCAGCCTCCTCCAGACGGCCTTGGCCGCGTTGTGCCCCGACATACCGTGCACGCCGGGGCCCGGCGGGGTGGCCGACGAGCAGATGAAGACGGCCGGGTGCGGGGTGCCGTACGGGAACAGGGAGATCTTGGGCCGCAGCAGGAGCTGGAGCCCGGAGGCGGCGCCGGTGGCGATGTCGCCGCCCACGTAGTTGGCGTTGCGCACGGCGAGTTCGGGCGGGCCCGCGGTCGCACGGGCCAGTACGCGGTCGCGGAAGCCGGGCGCGAACCGCTCCAGCTGGCGTTCGACGGCGTCGGTGAGGTCGCCGCTCCAGCCGTTGGGGACGTGGCCGTACGTCCAGAAGACATGCTTGCCGTCGGGTGCCCGGGAGGGGTCCACGACGCTGGGCTGCACCGAGATCAGGAAGGGGACGTCGGGTGCGCGGCCCTCACGCGACGCCGCTCGCAGGGCGCGGTCGATCTCCTGGCTGCTCGCCCCGACCTGCACGGTTCCCGCGGTGCGCGCCTCGTGCGCCGTCCACGGCACGGGGCCGTCCAGCGCGTAGTCGATCTTGAAGACGGCTGCCCCGTACCGGTACCGCTCGTAGTAGCGCCCGAGGCCCGCGATCCTGGCCAGGGCCGTGGGCGAGGTGTCGAAGACGTATGCGCGGGCCGGGGGCAGGTCGTCGAGGCGCTTGACCTCGTAGTCGGTGTGGACGGTGCCGCCGAGGTCCTTCAGGTACGCGGTGAGCGCGTCGGAGATCGACTGGGAACCGCCCCGGGCGACGGGCCAGCCCCTGGCGTGCGCGGCAAGGGCGAAGACGAGGCCGACGGCGCCCGTGGCGAGGCCGTCGAGCGGGGCGATGACGTGCGCGACGAGCCCGGCGAACAGTGCCCTGGCACGGTCGTCGCGGAAGCGGCGCATCAGCCAGGTCGAGGGCGGCAGGCCGACGAGGCCGAAGCGGGCCAGGGTGACCGGGTCCCGGGGCAGCGAGGTCAGCGGCAGGGACATGAAGTCGCGTACCAGCGTGTCCCATTTGGGCAGGAAGGGCTGGACGAGCCGCCGGTACGCGCCCGCGTCGCGCGGCCCGAAGGAGGCTGCGGTCTCCGCCACCGACCGCGACAGGACCGCGGCCGTACCGTCGTCGAAGGGGTGGGCCATGGGCAGCTCGGCGTGCAGCCATTCCAGTCCGTACCGCTCCAGCGGCATCGTCTTGAAAGCGGGCGAGTTGATGCCCAGCGGATGGGCGGCGGAGCAGGGATCGTGCCGGAATCCGGGCAGCGTGAGCTCCTCGGTGCGGGCTCCTCCGCCCACGGTGTCGCGGGCCTCGAAGACGGCGACGGAGAATCCACGGCGGGCCAGCTCCACGGCAGCCGTCAGCCCGTTCGGGCCCGCTCCCACCACGACCGCATCGAGCATGGACGACACCTTCGGACTCCTTCGTCAGCCGATGGCCACTGAGGATCAGGATATGCCGGGCCACCGACATCCCAGGGGCGTGGGTAACCTACGCGCATGACGTGCCGCTTCCGCCGCCATGAGCCCGAAGAGGACACCTGGTACTGGTTCGAGACGGCCCCGGACGGACAGCCGACACGCCGGATGACCTTGCTCGGCGCCGACTCCGTTCCCGTGGTGGCCGTCGACTTCGCCGAGCTCACCCAAGTCCGCGACAGCTGTGGCCTGTTGGGCGCCCAGCTCTACGAGGTCGTGTACGGCGTGGCGGCGGAGGGGCCCGTCGAGGCACCGCCGGACGCGGAGCCCGTGACCGAGCACGAGTTCGCCGTGATGTGGGGGCGCTGCCGTTCCTACCGGCAGTGCGACGTCCGGCATTCCAGCGGTCCGATACCGGTGGGCACGCGGCTGCCCGGCACGTTCGTCGGGGCCCCGTGGCCTCCCGGCAGGACGGGTGTCTTCGTCGATCTCGGGTTGCCGCTGCCCGGTTTCGTGGATGTGGTGCACCTCTGGGAGGCAGACTGCGTGTGGCCGCCCGACGGGACCGCCGCTGATTTCGAGGTCGTCGGCATCCGTGTCAACGGGTCCCCGCAGCTCAGGCTCCGGCCGACAGCAGCTCCACCACCCGGCGAGCCGTGGCCGCGTCCCGTGCGGCCGTGAACGGCAGCGCGTTGCCGCCGGTGATACGGAACGGCTCGCCCGCGAGGGTCAGATGGGCGCCGCCCGCCTCCTCGACGAGCAGCAGACCGGCGGCGTGGTCCCAGGCCGCCTCCCAGGAGAAGGCGGTGGCGTCCAACTCGCCGCGGGCGATGGCCAGATACTCCAGGCCGGCCGAGCCGCAGGGGCGCGGGCGGATCCCGTCGGTGCGCAGGCCGAGCAGGGCGCGCTTCTGCTCGTCCGTCGTGTAGTCCGGGTGGGACGTGGCCACGTCGAGGTCACGGCCGGGCTCGGGCGAGCCGGAGCGCAGCGGCGCGCCGTTGAGAACGGCGCCCCGCCCGCGTATCGCGGTGGCGAACTCCTCGAGCGCGGGGGCGTAGGTCCACGAGGCGAGCAGGACGCCGCCGCGCGCGAGGGCGACCAGCGTGCAGAAGCCCGGGTTGCCGTGCACGAACTGGCGGGTTCCGTCGACGGGGTCGACGATCCAGACCGGGGCGTCGCCCTGGAGCGCCTCGTACGACGCCGGGTCGGCGTGCACGGCCTCCTCGCCGACGACGACAGAGCCGGGCAGCAGCTCCCGCAGCACCTCTGTGAGGTACAGCTCGGCCTTGCGGTCGGCGTCCGTGACCAGGTCGTGCGGGCCGCTCTTCTGGTCGACCTCGTGCGCGGCGAGCTGCCGGAAGCGCGGCATGATCTCGGTCGCGGCCGCCGTGCGGACCGCTTCTTCGACGTCGGCCGAGTGCTGTGCGAGAAACTCTTCGATGGTTTCCGTGTCTTCGATCATGCATCCATGAGAGCACGGCCCACTGACAATCCCCACCGGCCCGGTGCACTCCCGGTGGAATCGACATGAATTGCCGGGGCCGGGCGACCGCCGCCGCACGTGCCCCTTGATCCCCAAGGTCAGCGGCCGACCGCGTACCCCTGCATCCCCCGCGGATTCGCCGCCGCCGACAGCACTCCGGTCCGCGGGTCCCGGGCGACCGCGCAGAGCCGCCCCTCGGACCAGGCGTCGCCGACGAGGACGTCGTGGCCGCGGCGGCGCAGCTCCTCGACGACCGCTTCGTCCGTGCGGGACTCGACGGTGAGGGCCCCGGGGCGCATGCCGCGAGGGTAGAAGGAGCCGGGGAAGCTGTCGTTGTGCCAGTTCGGGGCGTCGATCGCGCCCTGGAGGTCGAGGCCGCCGCGCACCTCGGAGCGCAGGGCCACGGCGAGGAAGAAATGGGTCTGCCACTGGTCCTGCTGATCGCCGCCCGGGGTGCCGAACGCCAGGACGGGCACGCCGTCGCGCAGCGCCAGCGAGGGGGTGAGGGTCGTCCGGGGGCGGCGGCCGGGCGTCAGCGAGTTGGGCAGGCCCTCCTCCAGCCAGGCCATCTGCAGCCGGGTGCCGAGCGGGAAGCCCAGTTCCGGTACGACCGGGTTGGACTGGAGCCAGCCGCCGCTGGGCGTGGCCGCGACCATGTTGCCCCACCGGTCGACGATGTCGAGATGGCAGGTGTCACCGCGGGTGCCACCGTCCGCGGTGACGTCCGGCTCGCCCGGCACCGGGGACCGCGGGCTCTTGGCCACCGTCGGCTCGCCGACCCCCATGGGATCGAAGCCGGGGTCCGCCTCGGCGGCCACGCGCGCGTGCCCGCTCATCCGCGGCGCGCGGCCTCCGGGGCTGCCGGGGCGCAGTTCGTAGGACGCCTTGTCGCCGATGAGGTCGCGCCGTGCGGCGTTGTACTCCCGTGACAGCAGATCGTCGAGGGGCACCTCCGCCGCGTCTCCGTACCAGGCCTCCCGGTCCGCCATGGCGAGCTTGCAGCCCTCGACGAGCAGGTGGACGTAGTCGGCGGAGCCGTAGCGCGGCAGCTCGGGCGGCAGCAGGGCGAGCTGTTGCAGGAGGACGGGGCCCTGACTCCAGGGGCCCGCCTTGCACAGGGTCCAGCCCCGCCATGTGTACGTCGCGGGCGCCTCGTAGGTCGCGGACCAGGAGGCCAGGTCGGCTGCGGTCAGGGTGCCGGTGTGGTGCGCGCCGCTGGTGTCCAGGGTCGGCCGGCCCGCCTGCCGCACGAGCGCCTCGGCGATGAACCCGCGGCGCCACACCTCGCGCGCCGCCTCGATCCGCGCCACCCGGTCCCCGGCGCCGGCGGTCTCGGCGAGCAGTCGCCGCCAGGTCGCGGCGAGGGCGGGGTTGCGGAACAGTTCGCCGGGGCGCGGCGCCCTGCCGCCGGGGAGGTAGACCTCCGCCGACGAGGTCCACTCCCTCTCGAAGAGCTCGCGTACGGTCTCCACCGTCTCGCCGACGCGCTCCACGGGCGCGTGGCCGTCCTGCGCGTACCCGATGGCGTACTTCAGTACGTCGGCGAGGGACTTCGTCCCGTGGTCGCGCAGCAGCATCATCCAGGCGTCGAAGGCGCCGGGGACGGCCGCGGCCAGCGGTCCTGTACCGGGTACGAGATCCAGACCCAGTCCCCTGTAGTGGGCGATCGTGGCCCCGGCGGGCGCGACACCCTGCCCGCACAGCACCTGTATCGCGCCGCCCGCAGGGGCCAGGATGATCGGGACCTCGCCCGCGGGACCGTTGAGGTGCGGCTCGACGACGTGCAGGACGAAGCCGGCGGCGACCGCGGCGTCGTAGGCGTTGCCGCCGTCCTCCAGGACGGCCATCGCCGACTGCGAGGCGAGCCAGTGGGTGGAGGACACCATGCCGAAGGTGCCCTGGAGAGTCGGTCGGGTCGTGAACATGCCGTGCCACCTCGCTGTGCGGGAGCGATCAACCTCGGGCTCGACTATGGCACTTGCGGTTGCGGGGCGGACCCGGTGTGCGCGCAGGAGCCGGTGGGGACGGGTTCAGTTCGCCGGAGTGGACGAGCCGGTTGCCCGGGCAGGTCTCCATGCCGTCGTTGCGAGAACGTTCTCCGGGCCGATGTCGAGGGGCGACTCAAGGCGTACGGTCCGCTCGTCCCGCCCCTCTGCGGGCCCGACCCGCAGGTAGGGGCCGTCCTCGTTGTTCATCCGCCAGTACAGGCCCGCCTGCGCGGCCGCGCCCGGGGCCAGCGTCAGCGGCTCGGGACCGGGGTCCGGCGGGGCCATCGAGACGTCGTCCGTTCCCTCGGCGGTGCGCACGCCGGGGATCGGCAGGCCCGTATCGTCGAGGACCAGGACGGCGGGGTAGCCGTCCACCTTGTACGGTTTGTCGCCGCAGTTGGTCAGTGTGAGCGTCATGGCGCGCAGGCCCATGGCGCCGTCCACGGGCCCTGCCTCGACGCGGACCCCGGACGGCGGGCAGCCGGCCGGCTGGACCGGCACCGCCGGCGACGGCTCGGGGAGCGGGGACACGGATGCCGGGGCGGCGGTCGTCGGCCACGTCAGTGTCGGAGTCGGGGTCGGCGAGCGGTCGGGGTTGCGTTCGCGGTCCAGCTCGGCGGAGAGCCCGCACCCGCTCGCGGCCAGCGCCAGCACACAGGCGAGCGCGGCGGAGCGGGTCGCCGTCACAGGTATCGCGGTCACGCGACGATCATGGCACGCCGCCTTGCCGGAAGCCCTCACTCCGCGCGCCCGCGAGCCGTCACGAGCCCCGACTCATAGGCGAACACCACCAGTTGGGCCCGGTCGCGCGCACCGAGCTTCGTCATCGCACGGCTGATGTGGGTCTTGGCCGTGAACGGGCTGATGACCATGTGGGCGGCGATCTCCTCGTTGGTGAGGCCACGCGCGGCGAGGGCGGTGACCTCACGTTCGCGGCGCGTGAGGCTCTCCAGGCCGGGCGCGGTGGCCCGGTCCGGTGGCCGGGCGACGAACTCGCCGATGAGCGCCCGGGTGACGGACGGCGAGAGCAGCGCCTCCCCATGGGCGACGACCTCGATGGCCTGGAGCAGGTCGGCGGGCTCGGTGTCCTTGAGCAGGAAGCCGCTGGCCCCGGCGCGCAGCGCCTCGAAGACGTACTCGTCCAGGCCGTAGTTGGTGAGGATCACGACCCGTACGCCGGACAGTTCCGGATCCGCGGCGATACGGCGGGTGGCCTCGATTCCGGTCATGACGGGCATCTGTACGTCGACGAGCGCGATGTCCGGCAGTTCGGCGCGCACGAGAGCCAGGCCCTGTTTCCCGTCGGCGGCCTCGCCCACCACCTCGATGCCGTCCTCGGCGTCCAGCAGGGCGCGGAACCCGGCCCGCATCAGGGCCTGGTCGTCGACGAGCGCGACCCGGATCACGTCGCCTCCCCGAGCGGCAGCTCGGCGCGCACCGAGAAGCCGCCGTCGGTGCGCGGGGCGGCGTACAGGGTTCCGCCGAGGGCCGTGACGCGTTCACGCATGCCGGTGAGGCCGATGCCCGGCTTCGGCGGACGGGCCGGATCGGCGCTGCCGTCGTCGTCCACTCGTACTGTCAAGTCGTCCCTGGCGTAGTCGAGTTGAACGGTCACCTTGGCCGAGCCCGCGTGACGGGCGGCGTTCGTCAGGGCCTCCTGGACGATGCGGTACGCGGCGCGGTCGACGGTCGCCGTCAGCGGGCGCTCGTCGCCGGTCACCGTCAGGTCGACGGCGAGGCCGGCCGCGCGGGCCCGCTCCACGAGCAGCGCGGGGGTGCCGGTCGGCTCGTCGGTGCGCAACACCTCCAGCGTGGAGCGCAGTTCACGCATGGCCTCGCCGCTCGCCTCCTGGATGGCGAGCAGTGCGGGCGGCACCTCCTCACCGCGCTTGCGGGCGAGGTGCGCTGCGACTCCCGCCTGCAGCTTGACGATCGAGATGCTGTGCGTCAGCGAGTCGTGCAGCTCGCGGGCGATGCGCAGCCGTTCCTCGCCGGCCCTGCGCAGGGCGGCCTCCTCACGGGTGCGTTCCGCCTCCAGTGCGCGCTGCTCCGTCTGGCGCAGGTACGCCTGCCAGTTGCGGTCGGCGAGGCCGGTCACCAGCGCGCACAGGAACCAGCCGACGAGCAACGTCGTACGCTCGACTACCTCCTGTGTCGCAGGGCCGGTCACCGCGAATCCGGCCAGGAACACGGCACCTGCGACCGCCGCGACGCCCCGGTTGCCCACCCGGGCGGCCGTGTGCACGGCGGCCAGCACGGGCAGGGCGGCGAGGGAGCCCGGATGCGCGTGCAGGACGTACGCGGTCATGGCGACGGTGACCACGGCCAACACCGCACGCGGGGCACGGCGGTAGGCCGCCAGGGCGAGGGAACCCGCAGCGATCAGCCCGTAGTCGACCGGGGTCGTACCGTCGTCGAAGGCGGCCGACGTCGCGACGAGCGCGCCGACCACGACGGAGAGCGTCGCGTCGGCCAGGCGTGTGCGGGTGGCCCGGTCGAGCTGCATGTCCGGCACCCTAGCCGCCGGGTCGGCCCGCGGCGTCAGACCTGTGGACGGCCCCGGGGCTACTCCCTACGCAGTAGTTCGCGCCGCGCACGGGCCCGTTGCCGTAAGCGGAAGTGCCTTCGGCGGTACGACGCCCCGGCGAACCCCGACAGGCCAGGGTTTGCACGGCACCCGGCGCTGCCGGACGTGCTCACAGCGGTGGCCCCACCGCAGCAGACCCCAGGAGATCCACATGCCCAGCCCCTACCGCTTCACCACTCCACCGCCGCCCAGGTCCGCCACCGGTCGCACCGCCGAGGTCTATGAGCAACTGGCCCAGGACTTCGGGATCGATCGGGCGGTGACCTTTGTCGTGCTGTCCTCCGCTCCCGAAATCATGGCCGCCGTCTGGGCGTTGATGCGCGAGTCCCTGATCGCGGGAGCCGGGGACCGGACCGGGAAGGAGCTCGCGGCGCTCGGGGTGTCGGCCGCCAACCGGTGCCCGTTCTGTGTGGACGCGCACACGGTGCTGCTGCACGCCACCGGGGACCACGCCCTCGCGGAGGCGGTGGCACGCGGCGAGACGCCCAGGGACGATAACCACGCGCGCGTGCTGGCCTGGGGCAGGGCGACCCGGACCCCGGGCGCGCCGGAGCTGACCCCGCTGCCCTTCCCCCGCGCCCATGTGCCCGCCTACATCGGCACCGCCCTCTCCTTCCACTTCATCAACCGCATCGTGTCGGCCCTGCTGACCGAGAACCTGCTGCCGGGCAACGCCCAGCGGTTCCGGGCGGTACGCAGCCTCGCCGGCCGGTCGCTGGCCGGTACCGTCCGCCGCAGGGCCGCGCCGGGTGCGGGCCTGGCGCTGCTCGACGATCCGGGCCCGGGGCCGGACTGGGCGCAGGGCACCACGGTCGGCCCGGCGTACGCCGCCCTGCGCGACGCCGCCGGCGCGGGCGCGGGCCTCCTCGACGAAGGGGACCGGATCGTCGTACGGGAAACCCTCCAGGACTGGGACGGCACTCATCCGCCGCTCGGCTGGGACGGCCTGCCCGGCCTCTCCCGGCCCGGGGCCCGCCTCGCCGTGCTGGCCGCCCTCGCCCCGTACCGCATCACGGACGAGGACGTGACGAACTGGCGCAAAACAGACCACGCCGACCATTCCCTGGTGCAGCTCATCGCGTACGGCGCGTTCGCCGCCGTCCAGCGCATCGAGAGTGCGCTGCCCCTTCACACCGCCAAGGAGTCCTCATGACCCGGACGGCCACCAACCCCGTACAGGCAGGGGCCTGGAACGGCACCGTCGGCACCCACTGGGCCGACCATCACGAGCGCTACGACGCCCTGCTGTCGGGGGTGAACGACGCGCTGTTCGCGGGCGCGGCCGTGACGATGGCCGACCGCGTCCTGGACGTCGGCTGCGGCGCGGGGACGACCACGCGGATCGCGGCCCGGCTGGCCTCGCGCGGACACGTCGTAGGCGTCGACATCTCGGCACCCCTGGTCGGGCGGGCCCGTGCGGTCACCGCCGCCGAGCACGTCGGGAACGTGGCCTACGAGCTCGCCGACGCCCAGACCCATCCCTTTCCGCCCGCCGGATACGACGTGGTCATCAGCCGGGGCGGCGTGATGTTCTTCGAGGACCACGCGGCCGCGTTCCGGAACCTGGCGCGGGCCCTGATCCCGGGAGGGCGACTGGCGTTCATCTGTCCGCGACCCGCCGGGCCGGACGTCGAGGAGTCGCGGGCCCTCGGCCTCTTCGCCAAGCTCCTGGACGCCCCGGACGCGGACACGGTCGCCGCGCACACCGCGATGGCGTCCCTGTCCGACCCGGCCCGTCTCCACGAGGTGCTGCAGGGGTGGGACGACGTGACGGTGGCCCCGGTGGATGTGGAGACACACTGGGGGCGCGACGTCCCGGACGCCGTCGACTTCCTTCTCTCCCGCACACCTGACCGGAAGGTCGACGCCGGCACCCGCACGGCCCTGGAGGAGAGTTTGCGCCCCTACGAGACGAATCGCGGCGTTCGCCTCCGGGGAGCGGTGTGGCTCGTGACGGCGAGGCGGCCCACAGCTCGTCAACAGTGAGCCTGCGTCACCGCACAGGCACGGAGCGAGTTGACACTTCCACCCCACAGGGACTCGTGTGACACTGGCGTCCCCCACCCCAGTGCGGGACCTCCCGCACCGACACGCGAGAAGTACTCTGTGCGTTCTCTTCCTCTGCCGCTCGCACTCACCGTGCGCGTGATGCCGGTCGTCGTGCTCGCCACGGCGGGCTGGGCCCTGTCCTCCGGCCCGCTCGCGACGACCACGACCGCCGAGCACAAAACGACCGAATCGCCACAAAAGGACAACAACTCGGCCACCGCTCCCTCGACTTCGGCGGCGTCCAAGACCTACACCGCCTCCCCTGCCCCCTGCACGGGCGTGACCGAGAAGACGGTCACCTCGCTCGTTCCGGGCGCCAAGACGACCGGCCAGGAGATCCCCTCGACCGACAAGTCCCTGCGCCGGACCTGCTCCTGGAACGCGCTCAAGGGCTACGACTACCGCTGGCTCGACGTCTCGTACGAGATCAAGGCCACCGACGGCGCCGCCGCAACCGCCTACAAGGAACGCACCGGCGAGAAGGGCGGCGGCGGGGCGGTACCCGGCCTCGGCGACGAGGGCTACTCGGTCGTGAACCTCACCACCGACAAGAAGCAGCAGACGCGCGAGGGCCTGGTGATGGTCCGCGCGTCCAACGCACTGGTGATCATCACGTACAACGGCAGCGACTTCGAGACGCAGAAGGCGCCGGGCACGGACGAGATCAACAAGGGCGCCATCAAAGCCGCGAAAGATGCGGTGGCCGCACTGGAGGACGGCCGCAAGAGCTGACCGTCCTCCCTCCCGTGCGTCAGTCCGACGCCGTATTGTCGCGCCCCCGCAGTGACATCAGGACGAGGTACAGCACGAGCGAGGTGCCGAGTCCGACCGCCCAGCCGTAGTCCGCCAGCGACTCCAGGGCCGGGATGGGCCGCCCGTCGATCAGCGGATGGAAGTCGGCGCCGCCGACCGCCAGGACGCCGCCGGTCACGAAGGCGACCACGGCCCGCCAGTTCCAGCCGCCGTCGTACCAGTAACGGCCGCCCGCGCGGTAGAGATCGGCGAGGTCGAGCTTCGTCCGGCGCAGGATCCAGTAGTCGGCGATGAGGATGCCCGCGACCGTGCCGAGCAGACCGCCGACCAGCCCGAGCCAGGTGAAGATGTAACCCTGCGGGTCGGAGTACAGCTTCCACGGGAAGATCAGCACGCCGAGGACGCTGGTGACGAGTGCGCCGGTGCGGAAACTGATCTTCCGGGGCGCGATGTTGGAGAAGTCGAAGGCCGGCGAGACCAGGTTGGCCGCGATGTTCACGGACAGGGTCGCCACCAGCACGGTGACCAGCGCGTAGAGCAGGCCGAACACGTTGTCCGTCTTGGCGGCCAGCTGGACCGGGTCCCAGATCGCCGTGCCGTAGACCGCCTGCGAACCGGAGGTGACCAGCACCGACAGGAACGCGAACAGTGTCATGGTCGTGGGCAGACCGAGCGCCTGCCCCCAGGTCTGCGCCTTCTGGCTTTTGCCGTACCGGGTGAAGTCCGGGATGTTCAGCGACAGCGTGGACCAGAAGCCGATCATGCCCATGAGCGAGGGCCAGAACAGCTTCCAGAAGCCGCTGCCCCAACCGAGCTTGGAGGGCTGGTCGAAGAGCGGGCCGAAGCCGCCCGCCTTGCTGCTCATCCACCACAGCATCACGCCGGCGCCGACGAGCACGAAGGGTGCCGCCCAGTTCTCGAAGCGGCGGATCGTCTCCATGCCCCGGTAGATGATGGCCACCTGGATCACCCAGAAGATCGCGAACGAGAGCCACATCGTCCAGGCGTAGCCGCCCACGTGCGATGCGTTCGCCCAGCTGTCGCCGATGAGCTTCCCGGCGAGGAAGTAGATCGCCTCGCCGCCGATCCAGGTCTGGATGCCGAACCAGCCGCACGCCACCAACGCCCGTACGACGGCGGGGAGGTTGGCGCCGCGGACACCGAAGGAGGCGCGGGCGAAGACCGGGAACGGGATGCCGTACTTGGGACCGGCGTGCCCGGTGAGCAGCATCGGCACCAGGACGATCAGGTTGGCCAGTGCGATGGTGAGGACCGCCTGCTTCCAGTCCATGCCCACGGCGATCAGACCGGAGGCCAGGGTCCAGGAAGCGGTGTTGTGGGCCATGCCCACCCACAGCGCCGAGAAGTTGTACGTGGTCCAGGTGCGCTTCTCGACGGGTACGGGCAGCAGGTCCTCGTTGGCGTACGGGCCGCTGGGCGCCGAAGCCCCGGGGGCGATCTCCACCCGGCCGTCGGCGAGGGTGACTTGAGGGGACGGCGGTATCGCCGAGGGAGCGGTGTCGGTCATGGGCAGGCCAATCAAACGAGGGGCGGATCCGGAAAGGCCGTGCGGGCTCCGGCCCCCTCCCCCGGGACGTCGGGGAGGGGAGAACAGGAGTGGGGGGTGGGGAGTCGAGCGGTACCGCGGGTCAGCCGTTGACGGCCGGGATGACCTTCGACCCGTACGCGTCGATGGTCGCTTCCTGCGCGTCGTGCATGTCGTACACGGCGAACTGGTCGACGCCGAGCGCGCGCAGCGCGTTCAGCTTCTCGATGTGCTGCTCGGCGGTGCCGATGAGGCAGAACCGGTCCACGATCTCGTCCGGCACGAACGCGGTGTCGGGGTTGTCGGCGCGTCCGTGGTGGGAGTAGTCGTAGCCCTCACGGGACTTGATGTAGTCGGTGAGTTCGTCCGGTACGGCGGCGGAGTGTTCGCCGTACTTGGAGACGAGGTCGGCTACGTGGTTGCCGACCATGCCGCCGAACCAGCGGCACTGCTCGCGTGCGTGGGCGAGCGCCTCGGGCGAGTCGTCCTCGGTGATGTACGCGGGGGCGGCCACACAGATCTTGACGTCGGAGGGGTCGCGTCCCGCGTCGACGGCCGCCTGCTTCACCGCCTTGACCATGTACTCGGTGAGGTACAGGTCGGCGAGCTGGAGGATGAAGCCGTCGGCCTCCTCGCCGGTCATCTTCAGGGCCTTCGGGCCGTACGCGGCCATCCACACCGGGAGTTGAGCGCCCGGCTTGACCCACGGGAACTTGATGACCGTGCCGCCGAGGTCGGCCTCGTCGCCGCGGCCGAGGGCGCGGATGACCTTCATGGCCTCGCTGATACGGGCGAGGGTGTTCGGCTTGCGTCCGGCGACGCGCATCGCCGAGTCGCCGCGCCCGATGCCGCACACCGTGCGGTTGCCGTACATGTCGTTGAGCGTCGCGAAGGTGGAGGCGGTGACCTCCCAGGTGCGGGTGCCCGGGTTGGTGACCATCGGGCCGACCGTCAACTTCTCGGTGTTCGCGAGGATCTGACTGTAGATCACAAAGGGTTCCTGCCACAGCACGGCCGAGTCGAAGGTCCAGCCGTACGTGAAGCCCTGGCCCTCGGCCCGCTGCATCAGCTCGATCACACGGGAGGCAGGGGGGTCGGTCTGCAGGACGAGTCCGAAGTCCATGTGCGCCACTCCTAGTTCAGGTACTGACAGGTGGAGCGGGGGGTGTAGACGCCGTGACCCGCGCGTCCGGTGAACTCCCGCTCGGAGATGACGAGTTCGCCCCGCGAGAGCACGGTCTCCACCCGTCCGGTGGTGCGCTTGCCCTCGTAGGCCGAGTAGTCGACGTTCATGTGGTGCGTCTCGACCGACATGATCTGCTCGGCGTGCGGGTCGTAGATGACGACGTCGGCGTCGGCGCCCGGGGCGATCGTGCCCTTCTTCGGGTAGAGGCCGAACATACGGGCCGGGGTCGCGCAGGCGATCTCGATCCAGCGGCGGCGGCTGATGTGCCCGTCGACGACGGCCTGGTGGAGCAGGTCCATGCGGTTCTCCACGCCCGGCAGACCGTTGGGGATCTTCGAGAAGTCGCCGCGGCCCAGCTCCTTCTGGCCCTCGAAGCAGAACGGGCAGTGGTCGGTGGAGACGACCTGGAGGTCGTTGGTGCGCAGGCCCCGCCACAGCGCGGCCTGGTGCTCCTTGGGCCGCAGCGGCGTACTGCACACGTACTTGGAGCCCTCGAAGTCCGGTTCCGCGAGGTTGTCCGTGGACAGGAACAGGTACTGCGGGCAGGTCTCGCCGAAGACGTTCAGGCCCTCGTCGCGCGCCCGGGTCAGCTCGGCGACCGCCTGCTGCGCCGAGACGTGCACCACGTAGAGCGGGGCGCCGGCGACCTGGGCGAGCTTGATCGCGCGGTGGGTGGCCTCGGCCTCCAGGAGCGCCTTGCGCACCTCGCCGTGGTAGCGAGGGTCGGTCTCGCCGCGGGCGAGCGCCTGCTCGACAAGGACGTCGATCGCGATGCCGTTCTCGGCGTGCATCATGATCAGCCCGCCGTTCTCGGCACCGCGCTGCATGGCCCGCAGGATCTGCCCGTCGTCGCTGTAGAAGACCCCGGGGTAGGCCATGAACTGCTTGAAGGAGGTGACGCCCTCCTCGACCAGCAGGTCCATCTCCTTGAGCGTCTCCTGGTTCACATCGGAGACGATCATGTGGAAGCCGTAGTCGATGGCGCACTTGCCGTCGGCCTTGGCGTTCCAGGCGTCGAGGCCCTCGCGCAGCGTATGGCCGACGCTCTGCACGGCGAAGTCGATGATGGTGGTGGTGCCGCCCCAGGCGGCGGCCCGGGTGCCCGTCTCGAAGGTGTCGGAGGCGAACGTGCCGCCGAACGGCAGCTCCATGTGCGTGTGGGCGTCGACACCGCCGGGGATGACGTACTTTCCGGTGGCGTCTATGGTGCGCTCGGCCGTCCATGCCCCGGCCGCCGGGGTGCCGGACGCGGCGAGGGCGGCGATCCGGCCGTCCTCGATCAGGACGTCGGCGTGGATCTCGTCCGACGCGGTGATGACGAGGCCACCCCGGATGACGGTACGGCTCATGCTCCCTCTCCTTCCGCTCGCGCGTGCGCTGAGGTAATACCGCTGCTGGTGGTGAAGCCTGAGGTCGACGCTGGTTCCTGCCGGGGAGGTCGACACCGCGGGCCCGGCCCCCCGTGCGCCGGGCCCGCGGCTGCTCGTCCGGTCAGGGAGCGGTCAGGGGCCCGTACGTGCCCGGAGCGCGGTCGCGGTAGAACTGCCACCGGTCGCGCACCTCGCGCAGCTTGGCCATGTCCAGGTCGCGGACGACGAGTTCGGTCTCCTTGTCGCTCGCCACCTCGCCGACGAACTGCGCCTCCGGGTCGACGAAGTAGCTCGTCCCGTAGAAGTCGTTGTCGCCGTACTCCTCGACGCCCACCCGGTTGATCGCGCCCACGAAGTACTCGTTGGCGACGGCCGCCGCGGGCTGCTCCAGCTGCCACAGGTAGCCGGACAGGCCGCGCGAGGTGGCCGAGGGGTTGAACACGATCTCGGCACCGGCCAGGCCCAACGCCCGCCAGCCTTCCGGGAAGTGCCGGTCGTAGCAGATGTACACACCGATCCGCCCGACGGCAGTGTCGAAGATCGGCCACCCGGAGTTGCCGGGACGGAAGTAGAACTTCTCCCAGAATCCCGGTACTTGGGGGATGTGGGTCTTGCGGTACTTGCCCAGGTACGAGCCGTCGGCGTCGATCACCGCCGCGGTGTTGTAGAGGACGCCGGGCTGTTCCTCCTCGTACATCGGCAGCACCAGGACGATGCCCAGTTCCTTGGCTAGCGCCTGGAAACGCTGCACGATCGGGCCCTCGGGGATCTGTTCGGCGTACTCGTAGAACGCCTTGTCCTGGACCTGGCAGAAATAGGGTCCGTAGAACAGCTCCTGGAAGCACAGGACCTGTGCGCCCTGCGCGGCCGCGTCTCGGGCCGCCTGCTCGTGGACCTGGATCATCGATTCCTTGTCGCCGGTCCACGCGGTCTGGAAGACGGCGGCTCGGATCACTCTGCTCATCGGGACCTCCGGTCGCTCGGTGTACGAGGAGCCTAGAAAGCGCCCGGAGCGGCTTTGAGTTGCACGGTGTCACGTCTGCGGCCGCGCGGCGTTCCACGGTGTCACCCCCGCGTCGGCCCATGTTTCACCACCGTTTTCCCACGTCGTTCCATGTTTCACCTCTGTTGCGCGTCGTGCGCGAGCAGCGCGATGTGCACGGACGCGGCCTGTTCGAAGTCGTCGAGGTCGACGCCGAGGCGGGCCTCTATGGCCTCCAGGCGGCGGTAGAGCGCGGGCCGGCTGACGTGGTGGAGCTGCGCGGTGCGCGACTTGTTGCGGCCGGTCGCGAGGTACGTGCGCAGCACGGGCAGCAGCTCCGACTCGGCGTCGGCCCCGCACAGCAGCCCGTCCAACTCCCGCTCGGCGAAGGCCTGGACGTGCGGGTTTTCCCTCAACAGCCGTACCAGACCGCGCAGATGGACATCCCGCAGACGTACGAGCGCCGGCTGGTCCTGGTCGGCGGGCGTGTCCGCGGCGGCCTCGGCGACGTGCAGCGCCTCGCGCAGTCCCGCGGAGACGTCGTCCCATCCGCTCCGGGGGGAGGCGGCCGCCACGGTGGTGGGGGCGCCGGTCTCATGGCGCAGCCGCCCGGCGAAGTGTGCGGCCAGCGCGTCCGCGTCCTGGTCCCGGGCGAGGCTGAGCAGCACGGCGGTGGCTCCGTCGGCCAGCTCTGCGACGAGCCCGGGCAGCCCCAACAGCCGCAGGGTCCGGTCGAGTTGGGCCGGGTCGCCGTCGCGGACGACGAGCGGTACGAAGGTGCGGCGGTTGACGGGCAGTCCGGCGGCGCGGGCGCGGGGCAGCAGCTGCCGGGCGGGGACGACGCCGGAGACGAGGTCGGTCAGCAGGCTCTGCGCGGACTCCTCCTCCCAGCTGTGCACGGATCCGCCGAGCATGCGGTGCAGGACCAGGGCCTCGGCGGCGCGGTCGGCGAGCAGCCGTCCGGTGGCCGCGTCGCCGCGGTACCCGCACAGCACGATCCGGCCCCATCGCTCGCCCCGCCCGCCCAGTTCGGCCCGCACCCAGCCGTCGCCCTCGCTGCCGCCGGCCTGCCGCGCGATGCGCTCCCAGTCACGCAGCACGTCGTCGACCGCGGACCGCTCCCCGGCCGTGGCGAGCACGCGGTGGGCGAGATTGGTGACGACGACGGGGCAGGCGGCATGCCCGGCGATCTCGTCGAGCATGCGTTGCAGAGGGGCGCCCGCGGTGATGAGTCCGGTGAGCGCGGTCCGTACGGCCTCGGAGAGGCTGACGGCGGCGAACTTCTGCCGTACCAGCCGGGACTGGACCTCCTCGGTCAGCTCCGCGAAGGGGAAGGGCCGGTGGAGCACCACCATGGGCAGGCCGCACCGCTCGGCGGCCCGGCGCATCACGTCCGGCGGGGTGGGGAAGGCCCGGCCGAGCCCGAGGACGACGGCCGCGGCCTCCGCGCGGTGCAGTGAACGGATGTACTCGGCCTGGGCGTCCGGGTTCCCGGCGAGCAACACCCCGGTGGTGAGGACCATTTCGCCGCCGGTGAGCATCACGCCCACGTCGGCCGCCTCGGCGACATGCACCCAGCGCACGGGGCGGTCGAGGGGGGGGGGGGGGGGG